>NZ_PNDI01000020.1:0-99759 GCF_005887465.1 Pseudoalteromonas sp. S1610
CGGGGTTCGGGGTTCGGGCAACAGTAATAAGCGACATAGAATAAGCCAGTTCAAGTAGTTAGCTTCGTTTATTTTAATAAGGACTAACTTGATCTGTCAGATTTGAACTGTAGGGCTTTATCAAATCTGAATTTCGGCAAAGTGCCAAAAGCAGCCATTAGCAACGCCTCGTTAAGAGTCAGTAAAATAGGTGACGAAGGAGCAAAAGCCAACTGTTTTTTGTCCTTTTAAACGGCTTATTTAATAAAGCTTCCCGTTATTTATATACATAGTTTCACATGCCCATTCAACATCTTGTTTGTTAGCCATAACTTTACTATTAGCAAATTGTTTAGCCATTTCTATTTTACATGATTTCATAAAGGTAGACTTCTCATATGTTAAACCAAGATATATAGATACTGAAATTGATATTACACCAATAATAAACATAGCTAATGTTTGTGGTTTCATTTGAAATCCTTATCTTTAGTAGTCAACTACAAAGCTGAGCTGTTTCTAATTTGATTGCCGCAGAGTACGTTGCGCGTTTTAATTTCGTTATTGAAGGAGTGACATCTTTAATTTTGCAATCTTGAATCAGGCAACCTATTTCAGGGCCAGTTAGTCCTCGCTCAGTATCGGCTAATACCCGACAAGCAGCTTCAAGTTTCAGGGAGTTAAATATCTCGATTATTTGCATGATTTATAGTGTTAATAATTTATTCCGTTTAATTTGATACGACATACGTTTTTGATTCGATATCGCTAATAATTGTTTGAATTAATACTTCTGTTCGATCTATAAATTCACAAACTAAATGCTCACTCATAATATAGAATTGAGTCTCACTTTCGTTAAGCTCCAAGGAGTTAAACATATTCAGCATTTTGTTTTTATTTTGCCTTATCGTGTCTGCGTTTTTACCTGCGAATTTTCCATTTTGATGCACAATTTCATTTCTCAGATTTTGAAACTGTCCTATTCGAGGCCATATATGCTCTATAGATGAAAATGGCAACCCAACAGTTATTTTTAAGTACTCAACTGCTTTTTTAATTATATTTCCTCCAGAAAGGCCATCATATGAAAAATCTGCTTTTACTTTGAATTTAACCTCTGTACATATTTGTGCCAAAGTACTTTCCAAAACGGTATAAACCAAAACGATTGAAGAATGATATAGATAACTATTTATGGCCCTTTGTTCTTCTAAAAACATTTCTTGAAGTAATGCCTCATGCTCCGGGTTATCGATTGAATCTTGATATATTTTATCTCCTAAACTTTCCGTTCTTTCCTCTACAGACTGTGAAGAGAAATTCATATATTCCCGCAGGTATTTAATTTCATACGTGAACCTATCTGTTAATAGGTTTAAATTAAAAGTAACTTCTGAAACATCTTCTTTCTTAGTGAACATACAAACCTATGAGTTAACTGTTAGACATAACATCTTATAATTACCATTTTGATAGTTTATAAAACACAAAAACGGTGGCTAATAATGTTATCGAACAAAATTAGGATTCGACTCATCAAAACAGGAATAAATTTAACTTTTTCAATAACTGGTTTTCGCTCTCAGCCGAACTTCGTAAAAGTGCCAATTGCAGACATTGATAACACCGCACTAAAAGAACTAGAGTAGTGGGTTGAAATGTGTAGCGAAGCGAAACCTACCCCTCTGTTTTAGTTCCGTTTAAATGCCTTATTAGCTGTTTTACCCTCTATAAGGAATGGTTGATTTAACCACATTAACTTTCTGTAATCCTGATTTAGATAACAAAAGCTCAATTGATTTTTTGCTTAGTTCTGAGTGTGGGTTAGGGCCTATGACAATTTGTTTAAAGCATTCATTTTCAATTTTTAAATTAACATATGGAATTAGGTAATACTCTGAACTGCGTAAACAAATATTTTCATGGATCTCGCCGTAAACTACATATCTCCATTCAGATTCTTCACTAAAACTAGAGTCTTTCATCAATGTACATGCAGCTTTCATTTGCATAATAACTTCTGATGATACATTTTGATTAATGAAAGAATTATCTTCTGTAAACTCGACACATTTATCTATACCAAGCTTAAGAATATGCTCGGCATATTCAGACTTAAATTTATCATTGTAAATAACGGGATATAAAAGACTATTGTTTGAGTGACTTGATTTAAAATTTGGTTCAACTGTAATAGATACACCATGACAATTTGGAGTATATGCACGCCACTGACTTAGCAAATCTTTTTCATTAGTGAACGATAATACAAAAACACCAGAGTTTTGTGAAAAGCTAAGGTTAGAACCAATTCCTTCACTAAAAATAAAAAAAGGCGATAAGGAGTCTAAAAATCGAGTGACTTTAGGATTTTCTAAGTTCTCTTTTTTTAGCTTTTCATAAGCTTTTTTTAGAAAGCCAAAACCATGAAAAAATTCCTGATGGTCATTTAAATAACTAATTTCAGTTACCCAAAAAGACAATTTCCCATCTTGTTTTACAATATTATTTAAAGCTTCATACGAAGTATAATGGCATAGCTCACTAGGCCTTTTTTGGTTTAAATAATCTGAGTAATAATTAAATTTATTCATATATTGATAGGTACCATTGAACAGCTAACACTAAGCTAAACGGCGCAGTAAAGCTGGCAGCTTTTTTGGAACAAAAAAGCTGACAGGTTTACGCAGTCCGTTTTGAGCGCCTTGATACTCATTGAGCCTCCTCCCCAGCATCGCGTTTATTCGCTACGCTGAAAAGGCAACCAACTTTACAGGAGAAAGCTCAATGAACTTTTACAATAACATGCATCCATACTATTGTGGAATCGATTTACACGCACGATTACTTTACGTCTGTATCATTGATAATACAGGACTTATCCTTGTTCACAAGAAAATTAAAGATGACCCAGAAGCACTATTAAAACTACTCAAACCGTATACCGGTGACATGGTGGTTGGCGTAGAATGCATGCATTGCTAGTATTGGGTCGCTGACTTTTGTAAAAAACACACTATCGACTTTATTCTCGGTCATGCTTTGTATATGAAAGCAATTCATGGCGGTAAAGCCAAAAACGATAAAATAGATTCATATAAAATTGCCAAACTCATCCGTGGGGGGAACTTCCCACTTGCTTATGTGTATGACAAAGATATGCGTGCAACACGCGACTTATTACGCCGAAGAACTAAAATTGTTCGTCATGGCGCTGATTTAAAAGCCCATGTTGCCAATACTGCCAGTCAGTATAATTTACCTGCCCACAACGTTAACTTAAAGAACGTTTGCGACAGAGAAAAGATGCGCTATTACTTCCCTGATCCCGTTGTGCAACGATCTATTAATTTAAATATGGCCATACTCAATTGCTATCACAATGAGCTTAAGTCTTTAGAGCATTATATTGAACAAATGGCTAAACAGCACAACTCTGTTCACCTTAGTATTTTGCAAACGATTAATGGTATAGGCCGTATTTTAGCACTCACCATTATTTACGAAATTGGTGACATCAATCGCTTTTCAAGCGTACAAAAGTTCGCTTCATACAGTCGGTTAGTAAAATGCAAAGCAGAGTCTGCCGGAAAAACCTATGGCACCCAAGGTAATAAAATTGGCAATGCGCATCTAAAATGGGCATTCTCCGAAGCCGCTGTATTACTACTGCGTCACAATCACAACGCCAACAAGTACCTTGAAAAACTACAAAAACGAATGAGCAAAGCCAAAGCGCTGTCAGCGCTTGCACATAAGCTTGGCCGCTGTGTTTATTTTATGCTTAAAAAAGAGACGGTCTTCGATGAAGCAAAATTCTTAAAGAGTTAGTCACGGTACTGAGTGAGCTGAACATCTAACTGGACATAAGGCTGAGAATCACCGCTTACACCTGACTTGATAACTGCGTTACGCACCTTAATCTAACTGGATCATCAAAACCAGCCACCTTGAATAGTGCCATGATCAGGTTAACCGATGAATGTCTAGTGCCCCAGTAAGCCCAAAAGGATATGGGAAAAAGCTGGCTGCGATGAGATCGAAATAAGAGAGCCTCTATATGTGTTTGCCGTAAGCTACTTGCTTAACAGCCGCATCGACATACGAAGTAAACGAATTTGTTTATTGATTTAGAATTGACCGTCAATTTATAAAAACGGTCAAAAAGAACACTAATGCCTATTGACAGAGTTAAGGCTCATATGTGTTATATGCCAGCTTGAACAATATCTTGCTTACACTTTTGCCATGCAACAATGTGATCCATATTTAATTCATTTACAGGCTCTACATGAAGCTCATTGAATTGAATATGATTTATAACTTTTAGAGCCAAAATCGATGGGTTAAATGCGTAAGTTAGTAGCGCAGAAAATTTATCTCGATGTTTTTCTAAAAGTGCATCTATTTTTTCTTTTCCAAATTTGTGTTCAAAAATAAAATCTTGATCATTAATTGGAATCATCATATGTAGCACCCCTTGTGCTGCGGGGTGACTAAGTTGGCATAGTTCAGAATAACAATCATAAAAATCTGAGCCTGTTTCTTCATCTAACTTTTTAACATAGCGTGCGGCTGTTTCTGCTTTATGAGAATCAGGCGCAGATTCACCACTATTTAATCTTCTAGCATGGGAATAGTGGATAAGTTGATTTTCTAAATCTGTGCATATATAGAAATTCGGGGAGTTTTGATTAATGGAGCTATTAATATTTTTTATGTTTTTTGAAAGAGTGGGGCATAAATTTGATAGAGAAAAATAACTGTCGGCTGCTGACTCAATAAGACACCTAAATGAAGATGCAAACGGCAAATATAATCCAGCCTCATATGAATTATGCATTCCTCTTAACCATTCATAATTTTTAGCAATTGCAGATAAGGAACCAAAATTTGCTCTATACAATAATTCCTTCATATATTGAGATTGCCCCTCGCATGGAGAAGTTTGCATTAGGGATGTAAATTCACTCTCGTTCATGAAATGATATTCATGATTTCTAACTTCGGAAAGAATCTTATTAATTACGGGGATAAACTGTGATGCGTCTTTACCTAGTATTTTTTCGTACGTGTTTTCCATTACAATTTAACTCCTTTGATGAGCCTGAATATTTCGCCAATAGTCGATTTGGCATATAACAGCTTATTGAACACCGTTTTGGTGGTTTATAACACACCAAAACGGCGTATATTACATACCATGATAATTTCACCAATAATTACCTTTGTAAACAAGTAATTAAAAGAGCTAGGAATTAAGCATGTTATTTTGCCCCAAACGGCGTTTAATAATGTTATTAGACAAAATTAGATTTCTACTCAAAGCACTAGAATAAATTTAACTTTTTCAGTTTCCGGTTATCGCTCATAGCTGCTTGTCAGGTGAAATCTAAACTAATTCTCCTCAGCTGTACGATCAGATATGAGCTACTACAACTTTATGGCTTGCCTTTTTATTTTTATAATGTAATTCGCCGGTCAATTTATTTTTAAATTTATATTTTATTACTGTGTTTATCGTGGATTGTTTTTTTTAGCTGTTTCTTAATTAAGGTTTGTTCGCAATACAATGCAACAAAAACCCCAATAAAACTCGAAAAGATCACAATAAGCCAATAGTAAATACTATTAAAAGTGACCACCCCTGAAATAGACAGATACAAATTGAATGGAACCACAAAAATTAAAAATCCTAAGACTTTGATAAACTCTCTGAATAGCTGAGAGTCAATTTTTGCTGAGTTTATATGAGCATTAATAGTTTCGTCTGACACATTACCTAGCTCAGCGTATTCCTTTTTCAACCAATTGAGATAATCCAATTTCACTTCCTTTTTTATATTTTACGTTTTAATCACCTGATTTCATTCTCGAAAAAATAATTACACTTTATTGATTACATGTAAACAATACAATGACTTAACACTTAAGCTGTGTGCTAAAAAGAACTAACAGGGAGAGGTAGTGAATTAAGAATATGCAGCAAACCACGGCGCTAAATTTAACGCCGTGTTGGGCTCTTTTTTACTGACAACTGATAGCTAAAAACTGAACGCTTTTACTTTCGGCGTCTATTCGGCGCTCTTTGTCCTGTAATACGTTTTTTATCGCGATCTTTACGCGCTTTGTTGGTATTTTTGCGGTTATCTTTAGGCGGCTTATTTAAATCGGGCTCATAGCCTTCAAGCCATTGTGGTGTTAAGCGGGTATCAAGCAATACTTCAATTTCTTCAAGCAGCCATTGCTCATCTAAGCTCACTAATGACATCGCTAAACCTTGCTCGCCAGCACGCCCTGTACGGCCAATACGATGCACATAATCTTCAGCTATGTATGGCAATTCAAAGTTAATTACGTATTTAAGTGCCGGTATGTCTAAACCGCGCGCCGCTACATCGGTGGCTACTAATACACGCGTACTGCCTTCTTTGAAGTTATGAAGAGCGCGGTCGCGAGCACCTTGTGATTTATCACCATGAATAGATTCGGTTTTTAAACCATCTTTACACATTTCTTTGGCTAGCTTATCGGCCATTTGTTTTGTGCGAGTGAATATAAGCACTTGGCGCCAGTTTTTCATGCCAATCATGTGCGATACCAGTTCGCGCTTTCTGTCTTCATCTACTGCGTAAATAACTTGTTCAACCTCTACAGCAGCAGAGTTACGCTTATCAACTTCAATAAGCTCAGGGTCTTTGAGCAATTTTTTACTCAGCTCAAATACACTGTCATCAAAGGTGGCGGAAAACAGTAAGGTTTGACGATCGCCTGGGATATGACGCAGTATTCGTCTAATTTCGTCAATAAAACCCATATCCAGCATACGGTCTGCTTCATCAAATACCAAAGAGTCCACGCTTGAAAGCACCACACTGCCCTTCACTATATGATCAAGTAAGCGCCCTGGCGTTGCCACTATTACTTGCGCTGTTTTAAGTGCTTTGATTTGTGGGCCAATGCTTGCGCCACCATAGGCAAGTGCACCTTTTATATCTGTACCTTGTGCGTATTTTTCAAAGCTTGCAAATACTTGCTGAGCAAGCTCCCTAGTGGGCGTTAAAATAACCACACGGGCAATGCCTGGTTCGTCTTTTTTAGCGGTATTTAAAAGCTTATGTAATAGCGGCAAAACAAAAGCGGCTGTTTTACCAGTACCAGTTTGAGCGCTGCCCATAACGTCTTTGCCCGCTAAAATTGGCGGTATCGTTTTGTGCTGAATGGCGGTAGGCGTAGTGTAATTATTTTGCTCTATTGCCGTTAATAGTAACGGGTCTAGGGCTAGTGATGAGAACGATGTGGCAGACATAAGCTTGGCTTTAAAATAACAAAGAACGCTATTATACCTGAGCTTAAGTAATAAAAAAGGCGCTAAATAGCGCCTAAGTAAAATGAAGTATTTAAGCCGGTTTTAATGTGGCTTTACGCTCATTATAAAATGCAATTAAATCATCTACGGTGCTTTGACAGTATTCACGAATACCCGATACCACCATGTGTTTTTCACCAAACCCCACCTTTTCGCCGTTTTCTAATAAATTAAAGCGCAAGGTTATTTTGCCGCGTTTACCAGCGTATTCAAAGCTTGGCTCTGCAAACTCTAGGGTCGGTGATTTAATATCAATGTTATTAAGGTTTATTATCATTGATTCATAAATAATCATAGGGCGCGCAGGGTTTATCATTACCTCTTGCTTGCCCATTAAAGGAATAATTACATGCGGGAACGCAGCACCTGAGAACTCAACATAATTTTTTATTAAACTGTTTGTAAGTGTTGGGCATTTGCTGGTTTTACCGTCGCGTTTAACCTTTAAAATTACTTTTTCGCCATGGTTTACATCAAACTCTTCTCCAGGTTGTTCTGGAAAATTTAGCTTGGTATTTTCATCAACCATACCGGCAAAGGTAAACTCCATTCGCTCACTAATGCCATAGCGGTCTAACACTAGAGAAAAAAGTAAGTCTCCTGGTGCGCAAAACTTTTTAGCGTCTTTATCATGAAGCGGGTTGTAGTCGTCGGCTACACATTTAGCAAAGCGACAACCTTGCTCACGAGAAATTGAAACATAATCAGCATGCTGCTGATAGTAAGGACTTAACATAGTGTGTTCACTGCTTAAACTGCTTATAACCTAGCTATACTACCAGAAAAAAAATCTTGAGAGGTCGAATCTGTTTAATAAAGGCGAAAAATGATAATTTGCAACTCGCTAATTTACTAAGTAAATTAGGCAAATACGAGTTTAAGGGATTAACTAATGAAGTATTTTTCTTTATTAATATGCGCGGTTTCATTTTTAACTGGCTGTAATAACGTTACTTACACAACCAATATCGACGACGACGTTTTATCAGAACACGTTTCAAGCCACATTAAAAAACGTGGCCTAGAGCAGTTTTACAGTGTTCAGGACGCTCTTGATAGAGGTGCAAGCCCCCTTGGTGGAATAAAAAGCGAAAGCTGCGATGTATCAGATGATACGCGAACATCCTCAATTAGCTATAACCGTTTGAAATCACAAGCTATAGAATCCCTTAAAAACGATGTGCTTTATTTAGGTGGCAATGCATTTACACTAGAGCAGTGCCAATCAGTATCCCGCTACAATTGTGATTTAGCCGTTATTTGTACCGGACAAGCCTATAATTATTAATAGCTCAAAATTATCTAATTGAGACTATAACGCTATGTAATTCGTTTTCTCTCATTTCCCCTATCAAACAACAAGCTGTATTTGCCAATGACTTTTTACTTTTTAGCTGCCGCTATTTTATGTGTTTTCCCACAGTGTAAACTCACTGTATTTCGCCAACCATTATGGCAATACTTATTGCTGCTAAGTGTTATTACTGCCTATTATCAAGAATATATAAATTTAAACGCGGTTGCTGTTATAGCTGTTTATGTAGGATTGTTTCACTTTACGCTATTGGCAACCTCAGCGTTAAAACGTAATGTTCTAACGTCTTTATTTTTAACGACCTCCCTCGGGTTAGCCTTACATTGGTTTGCGGGTTTTAATAACCTGCCAATTGTTGTTAATGAACAAGTCACCAGTAACGCAATTGCATTTACCCTGTATGCTAATTTTGATAAAGCATTAGCGGGTTTAATGCTGAGCGCTTATTTTTTTGCAAAAAATAAAACGGCAAAGCCAGTGACTATCGGCTACCCCGTTTTAATTATAACTATCACTATTTTAGCGGCGCTTATAACTGCTTTAACGTTGAACCTTGTTGAATTTGCGCCAAAAGTACCTGAATTTTGGTTGTTATTTATAGCTATCAACCTACTTTTTACCTGCGTTGCAGAAGAGGCATTATTTAGGGGAGTGATACAAACTAAGCTTTCAAAACTAATAACCCCGAGCAGGTTTGCACTGCTCGCACCGGCTATCAGTACTTGTGTATTCTCACTGGCACACTTTTCAGCGGGTACTCATTATATGCTTGTGGCGGCCGTTGCAGGTTTTGGATATGGCTATATTTACTATAAAACAAGCCGGTTAGAATGGGCCATTTTATGTCATTGGCTCGTTAACGTGTTTCATTTTTTCTTATTTACTTACCCTATGCTGGCAACTCCATCTTAGAATTACAGGCACAAAAAAGCCGCTTAAATTAAGCGGCTTTTGAATCTATATACGCGATTACGCACTTGGGTAATCGCGGTATGCGCGTTCTATCTTTTTAGCCTGCTTTTTAGAAATACCTAAATGGGCAAGCGCAACACGTAAACGTGCACGCGATAGGTCAGACCCTAAAATTTCCATTGCATCTAATACCGAGGTAGACGATGTTTTGCCGGTAATAGCTACAAATATAGGCTCTAAGAAGTCTTTAATTTTAAGCTCGTGGAAGGTAGCGACTTCTTTTGCAATTGCAAAAATAGCAGGCTTTTCAAAGCTACGTAAGCCTTCTAGCTGCCATACAAAAAATTGTAATGCTTGGCGAATAACATCTTCGTCAGCTTTACCGGCTGTTAATAGCGCTGGATCGTAAGTCGGGATACCGCCTACAAAGTGCCCTGCTAAATCAACCATGTCAGAGAGCGTATTTATACGCGTTTTAGCTTCCGGTAATACTTTAGCAAGCATGTCGCCATTAAATTTCCAGTCAACAAAACGCTGCATTAGCTCTGCATCAGTTAAGTTTTCGCGGATCCACATACCGTTTAACCAGCTTAACTTGTCTACGTCGAATACTGGGCCACCAAGCGATACACGCTTCATGTCAAAATGCTCTATCATTTCATTAAGGGTGAACTTTTCACGCTCATCAGGCATTGACCAACCCATACGGCCTAAGTAGTTTAGTACCGCTTCTGGTAAGTAACCCATTTCTTTGTAGTAATTAATAGACGTTGGGTTTTTACGCTTAGACAGCTTTGATTTATCTGGATTACGCAATAATGGTAAGTGACCTAGTACCGGTGCTTCCCAACCAAAATCTTCATACAGTTTTAATAGCTTAGGCGCTGAGTTTATCCACTCTTCACCACGGAAAATGTGGCTAATTTGCATATGGTGATCATCCACCACGTTAGCTAAAAAGTACGTTGGAAAACCATCCGCTTTTAATAGCACTTGCATGTCTACGTTTTCCCACGGGATCTCAATTTCGTCGCGTAGGTAATCGTTGAACTTAAAGGTACCTTCGCTTGGGATTTTCATACGTATAACGTACGGTTTACCAGCAGCTAGGTTTGCTTTAATTTCGTCTTCTGTATGGTTTAAGCCACGACCATCGTATTTAGGACGCAGACCTTCGGCCATTTGTTCTTCACGCATTTGGTCCAGTTCTTCGCTGGTTGCGAAACAGTAGAATGCTTTGCCGTCTTCAACTAACTGATGAGCGTATTTTTTATATAAATCACTGCGCTCAGATTGACGGTATGGACCAAACTCACCACCTACATCAGGACCATGATCCCACTCAAGGCCTAACCAGCGTAAGCTATCCATGATGGCTTGTTCAGATTCTGGTGTGCTGCGAACTTGGTCAGTATCTTCAATACGAAGTACAAATTCACCGCCTTGCTGTTTAGCAAAACAGTAGTTAAATAAGGCAATGTAAGCGGTGCCAAGATGCGGGTCACCAGTTGGCGACGGAGCAACACGGGTACGAATTGTCATGGTAATGTCTCTTTTAATAAGTGAGATGGTATGAAATACCAATAAATATTTTAAGCGGCTACTTTGTTTAAGTAAGCAATAATATCGTTTGATTCATAAAGCCATTTTACTTGGCCATCTTGCTCAATACGTAAACAAGGTACTTTAACTTTTCCGCCTTGCTCTAATAGCTCTTGGCGGCATTGCTCATCATTTTTTGCATCGCGTGTTTCAATTTTTAAGCCTTCACGCTTAATTGAACGGCGCACTTTTACACAAAAAGGGCATGCTTTGAATTGATAGAGCTTAAATTGTGCGGTTTGCTGATCAAGCTTAGTTTGCTCTTGCGGATCACGTTTTTTGCTACGCGGCGTAAAAACAAAATTAAAAAATAAGATGATACAACCTAAAACCCAGCGAACTAATTTCATCTTCAATACTCTTTACAACAAATTTAAGGTGCAAGATTTTAACACAAAAAAGCGCAACACTATAAGCGGATTATACGTTGCGCTATATCGTTAAAAAAGTGCTTAATTACAACACCACCATATCATCTCTGTGTAGCACTTCCACGCCGCTATCGTAATCAAGTAAATGGCTGATTTGATTAGAATGTGCGCCTTTTATTTTATCGATTTCAAGATGGCTAAAGCGAGTTAACCCCCGTGCAATAATTTGCTGGTTTACATCAATTAAGTTAATTAAATCTCCACGTTCAAATTCACCTATTGCACGCGTAATGCCTTTAGCAAGTAAACTAGCCCCCTTAGATTGCAATGCATGTACCGCACCGGCATCAATTAAAATTTGGCCACTACTTTTAGGCCCTGCCAATAACCATTTTTTTCGGCCATCTTTAGGGGCGGTAAGTTTTAAAAAACGGGTGCCTGGCAGTTGTTCGCTCATGCATTTTAAAATCACGTTTTCATCAGCGCCTTTGGCAATAATCACCTCAACCCCAGCTCTTCTGGCAATATCTGCGGCCTGTAGTTTGGTTGCCATCCCACCTGTGCCTAGGTTTGTACCACTGCCACCAGCAAGTTGGCGTAACTCATCATTAATATGGGTAACTTCGTCAATCAAGGTGGCGTTAATGTCGGTGCGCGGATCGCTGGTAAATAACCCTTGTTGGTCGGTCAGTAGCAGCAATTTATCGGCATTGGCTAAAATAGCCACCAATGCCGACAAGTTATCGTTGTCACCTACTTTTATTTCGCTAGTAGCAACTGCGTCGTTTTCATTAATGATCGGCACAACATCATAATTTAATAAAGCATTGAGGGTATCGCGGGCATTTAAATAACGCTCTCTGTCGTCAACATCCGCGCGCGTTAGTAGCATTTGCCCGACGTTAACGCCATACAACGCAAATAAGCTTTGCCAAATATGAATGAGCTGCCCCTGTCCAATGGCGGCCAACATTTGTTTGTCTATTAATGTGCGCCCACAGGGTTTTAATAGCTGTTCGCGACCTGCAGCAACCGCACCGCTTGATACTAAAATAACGTGATGACCTTGCTTTTTTAGCTCACAGCATTGGCGAACAAGTTCCACCATATGTGCTTTGTCTAACTTATCGGTACCGCCAGTGAGTACGCTTGTACCTAGCTTTACAACTACGACCTGATCCCTTTGCATGTTTTTTACTTAGCGCAATAAATGATGAATTTATTTATACCAGTTCGGTATTTTTGAACAAGTAAAAAATATTCAAGCACCCCCTCTGCGTGCTAGGATCGCACTATATTCAACCGTTTAAATTACGCCTTATGCCTGCCAGTTTATGTTTAATTATTGCCACCTTTTTGTGGGGTAGCTCCTTTATTGCACTTAAATACGCGATTGCGATTTATGATCCGGCCTTGGTGATATTTTTACGTATGCTCACCACTTTACTGATTTCGTTATGTTTATGGCGTTACGTAATTCGCTTTGAATATTTAAAAGGCGATTGGAAGTACTTATTAGGCATGTCACTGGCAGAGCCTTGCTTGTACTTTTTATTTGAAGGCCACGCAATGGAATATACCTCAGCGTCTCAGGCGGGGGTGATTGTTTCTTGTTTACCCATTATTGTGGCATTTTTAGCGTTTTTCATGCTCAAAGAGCATATTAGTAGAGCTATTGTGGTGGGTTTTACGCTGTGTATTGGCGGCAGTATTTTACTGACCTTGCTCTCACCCAGCTCAAGCCAAGCCCCAAACCCATTACTGGGAAATTTTTTAGAATTAATGGCCATGGTGTGCGCGGCATTTTATACCGTGTGTATAAAACATTTAGCTAACCGCTACTCCCCGCTCACATTGATTGCTCTGCAAGGCGTGAGTGGTAGTTTGTTTTTTGCTCCGTTTTTATTATTTATTGACCTACCCAGTGAAAATCAACACGATTTAACCGCACTAATGAGCATTTTGTACTTAGGCTCTTGTGTTACTTTGGGTGGGTACGGCATGTACAACTATGCGATTAGTAAAGTGTCGGTGTTAACCGCCGCGGCTTACTCTAATTTAATCCCTATTTTCACTTTAATTTTGTCAGCCATTATCCTCAACGAAGTACTGACTCTTGGCCAGTGGATCAGCATATTTGTGGTGTTTATAGGCGTAATGATTAGTCAACGCCATCAAGAGCTGGTGGTCGATATTCCTAACTCAACTTCGGGTGAGGATATTTCTGCCGACACTAACCACCTTAAATCGGTACCCGAGGCCAGCGAATCAAAAGGGTAACAGGTTAATAAATACAGTCCTGATTGATGCAAAAAATCGGTGTTGTGCTGATGAATTACCTCAACATGTGTTACTGAATAATGCTGCACTTGGCCATTTTTAAGTTGTAGAGAAAATTGTTCCCCCACTTTAGCCTTTTTTAAAAACGCAAAGTGGGTATCGTTGTGTCCAGCAATAAGTGCTCCTTGCGAATTACCAAAATTAGCCCCGCCTAATTCCCCAGCTGGTAAAAAGTGGCTCGGCGCAAACGCCAAGTTTCTACCACTTGCACCATCAAGCACGGTTAGTCGTTTATTATGCTTTGGCCATATTATTTGTGCCACCGGGTAGCTATCAGCATAAAACCACGGCTTAATTTTTTTATTGGGCGATTTAAGGGTCGTTTGCCAAGCTTGCTCTATTAACACTTGTGCAAGCCACGCCTTTGCCTGCATGTATACACCATGGCCAAACAAGCTCAAACCTAAGGCAAGTAAACCTATGCTTAGCCACTTTTTCATTTACAGCGCCTTACTAACAAAAGACCACCTAGAAGTAGTAATGCTCCAAACACAATATGCATTTTGCTTTGCCCATCTGTTTGCGGCAAGCGCATACTCATTCCTTGTGGCATAGTATTAGCCACTTGTGTGCTTTGTTTAGCAACTTCTTTAATAGTGGTCTCTTCTATGGCAATAAACGCAGTAAATGGGCTAAGTAATTGATGCTCAAGCGCGAGCTGCTGCACTTGCTGTTTTACAACACTTTGTTGGTTGTATAACAATAACGACTTTATTTTTTGACGTGCCCAAAGCTTATCAATTCCCGTGGCTTTTGAACTTGCTTGCGGATTAAGCTTAACCTTAAACTCCCCATGCGCCGTTTGCCCCGTAAAAGTAATTGCATCGGTAGTGTCTAATTTAATAGCCACCATAATAGGCTCAGCAAAATATAGGTCAGGCAAAGGTGAGGGCCAAAAATCTAAGCTGTCTCCATTTGTATTTGTTAACGCTAAATTAGTCATAGCCGGATGAGCAAGTTTATCAAACAACTGCTGCATTTTCGGCTGCACATCATGAGCACTGCTTATAAAGGTGTAAGTTCCCTTACCTATATCAGCGGCACGACGCATAAAATAACGGTTAGGCGCACTACCAATGCCCACGGTAAATAAACGGCTATCACCTAAGGTATGCGCAATATGTTTAAATAACTGATCTTCGTTACTTACGCTACCATCAGTTAAAAATACCACTTGGCGCACAAACCCTTCAAACTGCGCACCATCGAGTACTGCATCAAGTGCGCCTTTTATTTCAGTTCCGCCATCGGCTTGTAAGTTATAAATAAAACGCTCTGCGCGACGTAAATTAAAGTCACTAGCAATTAATGGGGTCTCACTCATGGCTGCAACCTCATTATTAAAACTGACAATATTAAAGCTATCATCACTATCTAATAATGATAATGCGTAAAACAGCGCTTTTTTAGCTTGTTCAATAGACTGCCCATGCATAGATCCCGAGGTATCAACTACGAACACCATTTCACGCGGTAAACGCTGAGATTGAGTAAAACTATCGCTTGGCGGCATTAACATTGCTAACGCATACTGCTCACCATTTTGTGCTTGCTGAGTAAAAAGTGCAGCTTGTGCTTGCGCTATTTGTAGTGGCTTAAACTCAAGTACAAAGTCTCTATTTATGGCTTGCTGTGGTTTTAGCACAATGCTGTATTGCCCAAATGCAGGGTTTTCAATATTAACTTGATGGTACTTAGCGTTTATATCAACCAATTCTAAGCCTATATCCATGTTAATTGTTAAGCTTAAATCGCTGGCATTTGCCGCCTCATTGGTTTGTTTTGTATAAACAGGGCTTAACCAACCCTGTGGAGTGAACGAAGGTGCATTAGTGTTTTTTACCGCATGCTTATCTTGCTCATCGTTAACTTCCCCTGTTATTGCATGATAGCGTGGCGTAATTGTGGTTGGAAAATGAATCGCAAAGGTTCCGTGTTGGTAATCAATAATCTCTTGATACTCAAGCGTTATAACTATTTCTTCTCCTGGCCCTACATTTGCCACATTTGTAATAAACATATTTGCACGCTGCTGTCGCAGCAATGAAGCTTGTTTGCCTGCTTTTTTGGCTGCTTGGTACTGTTTTTCAGCTTGGCGTTTTTTTGCTATTTTACCTTTAATAACTCGCTCGCCAATGCGCATGGTCATTGCTTGCACGGCGCTTTCATCGGGTAAAGGAAATACATAACGTGCATTTACGGCAAAAGGGTTTTCATTTATGTAGTGCTGCGTAACTACAACACGATTAATTAGCCCTGTTAGAGTCATTTTTGCATCGCTTTTTAAAATAACCCCAGGGTTAACCGCCACTCCTTGGCTATCAAACAAGGATAGTTTTGGCGACTGTGCATGGCTTTTAAAGCTGGCCAAAAGCACGATAATAATAAAAATAAAAAGGCTTACCTTGGTAAGCACTTTGGTGGGTTTACTCAACATAAATCACTCCATCGAACGCCTTGCGATTAATTGCTTGCTGTTTGGTCAGTCGTTTGATTTAGCGCACGGGTAGTCAGGGTAACGCGTCTGTCAAAAAAGTTATCTTCAAGGGTGTTACTGTTTGCTATGCTTTGCTGCTCGCCAAATGCTTGTGCGCTTAAACGTGTATGGCTAACCCCCTGTTTAATTAAGTAACTTTGTACGGCGTTTACTCTGGCTTTTGAAAGTAATAAATTTGCTTGCTCTGCACCGCGCTGATCGGCAAAGCCACTTAAATCAAGCGCGAGTTGCGGTTGGCTTTTTAATAACGCTACCAATTGATCAAGCTGCTTGGCAAAATGTGGAGCAATATCGCTAGAGCCTGTTTTAAATTGCACCGTCATTGCCAATAAATTATTAAGCTGCGATTGCGTTAGTTGCTCATTTTGCTGCGCCAGTAGTTCAAGTTGCGCCTCTAGGTGACTGTTATGATTAAGTACGTGTTGGTAGTCGTTGGTTTTCTCTGCCATTACAGTTAAAGCTTGCTGCTGCTCAGCAATGGTTTGCTCAGCCACCTTGGCATCGCCAATCAAACCACCAGCAAATGCGCCTACAAACGCGCCAATTGGCCCACCAACAACGCCACCAATAATGGCACCGGTGCTCAGGCCAACAAGTGTTTCTTTTTTTGCTTCTTTTGATGGGGTATCCGCAGCAAATACTGGCGTACAAAAAGTGCTAACAAGTGTGAGTGCGATTAATGTTTTCTTCATGGTCTATTCCTTACTATTAATAATGGTTGGCAAGCTATTGGTTGGCACTTGCGTTGTATTGATAATTTCAATAGCTGTATTAAAACACCGTGAAGTGGCAATAAAGGGGAGTAAAAATGGCAAACTGCTGAGCAATTGTGGCAAAAAAATGGCAATTGCCTTTTTAACCTTACTTAGCACAAAAACTTCGTTATAGTGCGTCTAAGTCAATATGAGTAATTAATAAAAATGAAAAAAATAGCTATCGTTGAAGATGAAACTGCCATTCGCGAAAACTACATAGAAATGCTGAGCGCTCAAGGCTATCAGGTAAGTGGTTATGAAAACCGCCCTCAAGCAGAAGTAGCTTTTAAAGAAGCACTCCCCGATTTAGCCATTGTTGATATTGGCTTAGGCCATGAAATAGATGGCGGCTTTTTACTGTGCCAAACTTTGCGTTCACTTTCTAAAACCTTACCAATTATTTTTTTAACCGCTCGCGACAGCGAAATAGACACCGTATGCGGCCTGCGCATGGGCGCCGATGACTACTTAACCAAAGATATTAGCTTAGCGCATTTAGCCGCGCGTATTGGTGCGCTATTTCGCCGCATGGAAGCATTAGAGCAACCCGCCGATGCCAACGCATTAATAATTCGCGGTCAACTAACACTCGACACGCAACGCATGCAGGTGCTTTGGCAACAACAGTTGGTTGATTTAACCGTAACTGAGTTTTGGATGCTGCATTCACTCGCCCAACGACCTGGCCACGTTAAAAGCCGTAATGAGTTAATGAGCGATGCTAAAATTTATGTAGACGACAGTACCATTACCTCTCATGTAAAACGCATTCGTAAAAAGTTTATAGCACTCGATAGCCAGTTTGACTGCATTGATACCGTGTATGGCATGGGTTACAGGTGGGAGCAACCCACATGCTGAGATTTGGCCTACGCAGTAAATTTATTCTACTTTCATGCTTTTTGTTTTTGTTGCCATGGTTAGGCTACGAATACGTATGGGAAATGGAAAAGTTTTTACGCCAAGGCCAAGAAAAAACGCTAGTAGGTACTACACGCGCACTGGCAACGGCTCTGCACGAACGCCCCGCTTTATTTGACGAACAAACCAACTTTTTAGATCAAGTTGTAAAAGGCCGCGATCTCTATGCTTATAATTTAAAGAGTCCAATTCAACTCGATGGCAAACTCAGCGACTGGGACGCTTACCAATCGCTATTTTGGCTTTATGACAAACGCTACTTACAAACAGCCGATGATAACCATCAGCTAAGCAACTTATCATTTAGCCACATGGTAGGTAAGTTTGATAATTACTTATATGCAGTATTTAAAGTCACTGACGATGCTTTAGTATACCGTGCCAAAAACAGCCTCAGCATTACCAATAACGATTACGTAAAAGTTGGCCTAAAAAACCCCGATGGGCAATTTAATACTTATGTTATTGCTCCGCGCCAAGATGGCTGGGTCAACGCATTTGATGCCAACAGTAAAATGCCTTTTACTAAAATTCAGGGTTTCTTTAAACAAACTGAAACAGGTTACAACCTTGAGCTGCGCTTTCCTTTGAGTATGCTTGGCAATAAACTGGGATTTGCCATTGCCGATGTTGATAGTAAACAACCAAACCAACCCCCTAGTATTATGTCTACATCGAACTTAAATAACCCGAATGATTTAGGTTCGGTACTGGTGCCCTCCCCTGAAATAAACCGTATATTAAAAGGCATGGGACACAGCGGCAGTCGCATATGGGTGGTCGATAACCATCACCGTGTATTAGCGCAATCGGGCAGTATTCAGAATGCCGATGGCGTATGGGCCGATGGGCTAAAAAATCAAGCGCCAAAAACTGCGTGGCAGCGCTTTGAACAGGCCTATTTACATCCTATGTATTATAAAATTTTAACTCGTCCTGAAGATGAATTTATAGATACCTTACACGATGTAGCTTCAATGCAAGGCGCTCATTTAGCCAAAGCACTTAAAGGCAAACCGGCCTCGTCGTGGCGGCTCACTCCCGATAACAAAGCGGTGATATTATCGGCTGCGTATCCTATTTGGATTGAGGATAAAGTTATTGGGGCAGTTATAGCTGAAGAAACCACCAATGGCGTGCGTACACTGCGTAATAAATCGCTGGAAAAGCTATTTAATGTAATTTTAGCGGTCATGTTAATTGGCACAGTCACTTTGTTCTTTTTTGCTTCGCGTATATCGAGCCGTATTAGGCGACTACGAGATACAGCAGAGCAAGCCATTGATGCGCAAGGACGAGTAACGGGCCATATAAATTACAGCGATGCCAATGACGAAATTGGCGACCTGTCGCGTAGCTTTTCAAATATAGTGAGCCGACTTGGTGGCTATACCGATTATTTAGAAAATATGTCGTCGCGCTTATCTCACGAGCTGCGCACACCGGTTGCGGTTGTCCGTTCATCTCTTGAAAACTTACAAAGCTTGCAGCAAAGTGAACTGAGTCAAAAATACCTTGAACGTGCCAGCGAAGGGGTTGAGCGCTTAGGGAAAATAATTACCACTATGAGCGAAGCTACCCGCCTTGAGCAAAGTATTCAAAGTAATGAGCCAGAGCAGTTTGATTTACAAAAAGTGATTAGTGGCTGTATGCAGGGCTACCAGCTTACTTATCCTAACCAGTTATTTACACTCAACATTTGCCAAAGCACACTGCCAATGCAAGGTGCCCCTGAATTTATAGCGCAACTGCTCGATAAGCTAATTAATAATGCCTTGGAATTTAGTGAAGCTAACACTGCAATTGAAGTCAGCCTTAAGCAAAATGAAAGCAAAGCAACATTAACGGTAAGTAATACAGGTACTTTATTGCCTGAGGGACTTACTGAACATATTTTTGATTCTATGGTATCGGTGCGCAGCCAACAAATGCAGCAACAACCGCATTTAGGCTTAGGGCTTTATATTGTAAGACTAGTGTGTGATTACCACAAAGGTACAGTAACGGCGCACAATAATGCTCAAGGTAATGGGGTCACTTTTACAGTGAGTTTACCGTTAGCAAATTAGTTAAATGATTTTTTAGTCTTAATTAGTTTTAGCTTGATTTAGCGGGGCTGGCTAATAAGATTAAATTAAATCTAAGAGCCTAATACCTACCGATTAAAAACATTAGTAAAGCAACGAGCAAAGCAGAAAAATAGTGGGTTAAACGGGCATAAAAACGTAACACATTATTTTACCAAAGTTTAATGAAAGTACTAGTTGATAACTTTTAAAATTAAGTAAATATGACCAATGTATAAAATTACAAATACATACCCTGTAGATATCAAACGATTTAGTACCCATACACCATACAAAAACTCACCATAAAAATAAGTACTCTCTTAACTTGGCATTAAATAGTGCAAAAGATGAAAAAGCAAAGACTGACCGTACACTTTAAAGCTTGCCATATATACTTTACCTACCTCCCCTTAAACGCATACCAGTAGAATAGATGATATCTTCGCTTGAGCAGGAATATTTTGGTGTGGTAGATGAGAAAGGCTGATTTGGCTTGCCAAAAAATTAAATCGAGTTTGCGTTTTTACTGACTGAATTAGTTTAATACTGAATCAATAATCACTTAACCCAAGTAAAAAATAAAAAAAGGTTGCCTTTATGTAACCTTTGGGTATCATTGATACCTGAAGGTTACATATGGTGTGTTTAGGTATCACATGAAAACCTTAAGTGGAGTAAACACAACGCGACATTATTTGGTCGTCACTAAAAAGGGATATACAACAGATGGCAAAATCAATATCAGTACTACCAGAACAAGAACAGCAATATTTAACAATTACTGGAAAAGCCAGTATTGCTCTAGCGTTTTTCTTGTTAGCAGAGCTGCTTTCAACAGTCATCAGCAAAACCGATTCAGTTATATATTTGCTAGTAGATTTAACTTTATTTGCGAGTTTTATCTATTTTCTTGTGTTAGGTACTAAATCCATGAAGTTTGCTAAGCACATATCAAAACTAGGTTTCTGGACATATAAATTTAACGACGAGTATGTGGATTATGTTAGTTCGCTCAGCCTGCGCGTTACATGTCACATTATGGTAATTGGCGGAGCATTTCTCGCATATAGTGGCGACAGTAAGTGGTTTGTGGAATTAATAGCCCCTTTCAACCCCACAGATGCACTTCAAGTATTGCTTTGCCTAGCAGCATCTACACATGGCACATTAATTTTGTGGCAACTTGGCAAGGAAGAGCTTTATGAATGAAGATTTAGATAATCATATTCACAAACTTCGATTACAGCATAAAATATCTCAGCAAGAGTTAGCGGATGCCATAGGCGTTTCTAGAAAAACTATTAGTACAGTAGAAACCGGGCGTTTTACACCGTCGGTGGTTATTGCACTAAAAATAGCGGCTTATTTCGCTATTTCTGTAGAGCAAATATTTACTTTAAAATAATCTTCCTGGCTCTATAGACTTTGAAGATGCTCTCAACAACAGTAAATAGCTATGAGTTAGGTGCTTTTAATAGAAAAAGGCCTTTAAATATTGCTCCCTTACCATCCTTAAATAAACCGCAACAAATGTCGAGCTCATTTAAGGATGGTAAGAAACAGCTACAGATTTTCCTTAAATAGCTTATTAGATTCTACGATATTAATCTAACAATGAGCTTTTGAATGTTATCCAACTCTTTTTTTGGGAGTTTACTGATTGTTTTGTCGTTGCTTTAAAGGTATGAGCAACTGCGATTTAATTAATTGTAATCATTCACTTTTAATTAAGTCGGGTTCACATACTCTGGCGCTATATTAACTCATTCAGCAGTAGGATTTGCCGTGTTGCCATCACTTGAACGAGAAGAGCTCGACTTTATTTTTAGTTTATATAAATCAGATAAAAACGCTGAGCCTGAAGCAACTAAACCACAACACTCAGGTAAACGACCTTCAAAAAGTACCACTTCTTAAGGTATAAGGCGTATCTCGGTACTTAATTTAATCTTCACTAATTAGCTTACCGTACTTGGCTCATCGCTTAAAAACGCTTTAATGCAGTCTATTTCTGCCTGTTTGACCGTTTCGCCTATTTCGGGGCCTTTTTTGCCGCTTTTAAGCGCGTCTTGCACTATCTGTTTTTTATCCATTTTTTGTAGTTCGTTGTGAATAGCACGTAATTTAGCGGCTTGTGGATAGGGCTTATCCACCAGCGTTTCGCCTCGTCCTTGTGCATCACACTGGCACGCTTGAGTAAAAGCAATAAAACGCTCTGGATGCACTAGCGCATTTAAATTAGTGACGATTAATTTATGAATAGTTTGCGGCCTTAACTGTTCAAGCGTGTGGCAAAGTGTATGGTTATCACTGGTAAGCACGCCTATATCACGAAAGCGATTAGGCACTTTTAAACGTTCACAAAACGCCTCAACTACAGCAACCCCTTCACGCTCATGGCCGCGTAAATTACCGCGTTTTTTATAGCTTAGCGCTTTACCAAAGTCATGGGTTAAAGCAGCAAAACGCGTTTCTAGGTTAAAGCCTAAATCGGCTGCTCGTCTAAGCACTAGCATAGTATGGACAAACACATCGCCCTCGGGATGATGATTTACCGGCTGCGGGGTGTTTTTCATCTGTTCTATTTCAGGAAAAATACCTAACCCATCTAATGCTTGGAAATAAAGCTCAGGGTGTTTTTCGCCAAGCGCTTTTTCTGTTTCAAGCCAGACTCGCTCTGGTACTAGATGTTCCAACTCGCCTTTATTTTTAAGCTCATGCATTAATGCAGTAGTACTTGGATGAATAGACCAGTCGCTACCATAACGCGCTAAAAAGCGAGCAATACGCAATACCCGAACAGGGTCTTCTACAAATGCTTGGGTGGTGTGACGCAGTATTTTATTTTTTAAATCAGCTTGACCATTAAATGGATCAATAATAGTGCCGTTTTCGTCTAGCGCCATAGAGTTAATGGTTAAATCTCGGCGTGCTAAATCTTCTTCAAGGGTTACGTTTGGGCTGGCATCCACCACAAAGCCGGTATAACCTTTACCACTTTTACGCTCAGTGCGCCCTAGTGCATATTCTTCTTTAGTGTTTGGGTGTAAGTAAACCGGAAAATCGCTGCCAATGGGTAAAAATCCGAGTGCTTCCATTGTCTCTGGCGTTTCACCAATAACAACATAGTCATTATCTTTTGATTGTATGTTTAGCAGTTTATCTCGCACTGCTCCACCCACTAGGTAAACTTGCTTTAAACTCTGTTGCACTTTATTCCCAACCACTACTTTTAAGCTTTTCTTTGATGTTAATCATACCTAATAGTCATTAAAAAATCTGTGTTGTTTGCCAAGCTTTATTAAGCTCATTACAATAGCGCATTATTTTTTAATACCTAACAGCGAATGAAAAACCACTCAGCAAAAAAAGAACTTATGTTACTGCCCATCCTTTTGGTGGTTATTATTATGTGTGTTGCAGGGCATTTCTTGCTACAGGCTAATTTTCAAGATAGCCATTTGGTTGAGTATTTGTTAGCTGCAATTCCATTTGCTATGTTTGGCTTAGTAATAATAGCCTTTAAAATGGCAGCCAAAAGTGAACAACAAGAAAATGATGAGTAAATAAGTTACTGATAGTTTTTTTCTGCTTTAGTGACTTTGTATAAATAGCGTCTTGATTCCGCACGTGAGTGCTTAGTGGTGAGAATATTATAAAACTGGCTTGCAGTAAGCTGATTTATTTGTGAAAACGCCACACTTCTATTTTTATTAAATATGCGCAGAACATTACCCGCCCCGCCGTTATAAGACGAGATCATGGCAAAGTGCTTACTTTTGTCGGTACTAATTTTGTTTAAGTAGTTATTTTTTAAAATACTTAAATAGGCGCTGCCTATATCGATATTATATTTTGGATTAAACAATACTGCTTTGGTTGGCTGCCCAGGTACTTTTTTTATTTTTTGGTATACATCGCGCCCTGCGGTAGCCGGGATCACTTGCATTAATCCATAGGCGTTTGATGAGCTCACCGCATGTGGATTAAAGCTACTTTCGGTTTCAATAATGGCATAAATAAGTGCTGCCGATATTTGATATTTTTTTGCAGCCGCCAGCACATAAGCACTGTACTTTTGCTTTCTTAAATGAGCATTTTGCTCTACTAAATCAAAGCTAACCGACGAAATAACGTGCCCATATTGACGTTGCTTTTTTAAATTATTATTTACTAAATAACGCGCAAATCGATTAGCACGCCAGCTATATTTTATGGGTAACTTATCTTGATCGAGCACTTGTTGGTATAAAAACGGCTCGCCTTCTAAAATTGGCGCTTCGCTGGTAAAAATATCGGTTTTATCGGGATCGCTAGAGGTCAGTAAGGTCATAACAATGGCCTGCTGTAACAAGCTTATTGTATTTTTTAACGCGATGGTTTCTACTTTTACAGTGCCTTGCTCAAAATCAATAATGGCACGAGCTTGGTAATCATTACTGTATTTTACGTATTTTTTGGCACTAGGTTGCTGAGTGTTTTGTTTACCCCACTTGCGCCCAACAACGCTTTCTAATGCGGCTAAAAGCTGTTTTACGCTACCAACCTGTGCCTTAATAGAACGGTGTGTTTTTTGTGCTTGCTTGTGAATTGCAACCACGTCAGTAGGATCGTTTTTTACTTGCTTTACCAGTTTATTTAAATCAACAACGGGCGGTAAACCCGACAGTGATTTACAGCCACTTAAGCCAACTAGCAAAAGTATAAACGCATACTTTTTCACACAACATCCTAATAAACTTAATAAATCCTCATTTATTATAATACATGATAACCAAACCAGTCAGGTTTAATTGTTTGTGCTTGACCACTTGGGGTTAGTTTAATATTAAGCTGGCTATCGAGTAAATCTATAGCAAAGCAATCATCAACATCATGTAAATCATCTTTATGTAGATGGCTAAGCCCTGCGAGTAAATCATTTTTAGCGCGCTGTTTTGCTTCTTCACTACTGCTGGCAACATACAAAGCAAAGTCGTGTTGCTCTGCTAGTGAGTCGCTTCTGTAAGCACCTAAGTTAACAAAATAAAGCTGCTTATTTTGCTCTACATAACTATCAACTACCTCGACTTTATAACCATCAATGTGATTAACCGCCATATAGCTATCCATGTGTACGCTATTTTTGTCGCCTACCCACTGACTTTTAAGCTTGCTATAAGTTTGCTCAATGTTTTGACCTACCACAAAACGTACGTCGTGCATTTCTATGTGGCAACCTTGAATACGCCCACCTAAATACACCATAAATAACTGCATGCTCACTTCCTTTTTTAAAATTACATTAAGCTATCTACGTCAATTTCATGCTTTTTAATCAGCTTATAAAAATCAGAACGATTACGCTTGGCAAGCTTGGCACCTTCGGCCACATTACCCCCTGCCATTTTCAGGGTATTGATAACGTAATCTCGCTCAAACTCTTTTTTAGCGTCGTTAAGCGAAAGTGGCTCAACGTTATTTTCATTGCTATTTAACGCACTAAGCACTAAATGTTCAGATATAACGTCACTTGGTGTTAAGGCAACCACCTGCTCCACCACATTTTGTAATTGACGAATATTACCAGGCCAATCATACCTTACCAATGCATGCATGGCATCGTTTGCAAAACGTTTTTCTTTTTGCTCCATACGTTTTGCAATATTAGCGCTAAAAAAATTAGCTAATAAGCTAATATCTTCACGGCGCTCTCGCAGCGGAGGAAGTTTGAGGTTTACTACGTTTAAACGATAATATAAATCTTCTCTAAACTCTTGATTGTTAATAGCTTCAGGCAAGTTTTTATGGGTCGCTGAAACAATTCGCACATTAATGGGGATTTCTTCTTGAAAACCGACTGGGCGAATGGTTTTTTCTTGCAGCACGCGTAATAACTTAACTTGTAAATTTAGCGGCATATCACCAATTTCATCTAGAAATAAGGTCCCCCCTTGTGCTTGCTGAAACAGGCCTTGGTGATCTTTTACCGCCCCTGTGAATGCGCCTTTTTTGTGACCAAATAACTCCGATTCTAATAACTCACCAGGGACTGCACCACAGTTAATAGCCACAAATGGGCCATCACTAACATGGCTGTGCTGATGAATTGCCTGTGCAAGCAGCTCCTTACCCGTACCACTAGCACCAGAGATAAGTACATTTACCTGAGTAGGGCCTAGTAATTTAACTTGCTCTAGCAAATGCAGCATAGCGCCACTGCGAGTAACAATATTGCTTTGCGGAATAATATCATCATTATTCACCCCATGTATTTCTATGGCTTTAGCTAAGCTATCGAACAGCTCATCTTTATCAACTGGCTTAGTAATAAAGGCAAAAATACCTTGCTTAGTCGCCTCTACCGCATCAGGAATTGAACCATGAGCCGTCATCATAATTACAGGTAATGCTGGGTAGCGGCTTTGCAATTGTCGATGCAGTGCCATTCCATCCATTTCATCCATTCTTAAATCGGTGATCACCGCATCAAATACTTGGCTTTTAAGTATTTGTAATGCATTCATGCCACTATCACAGGTTGTTACTTCATAACCTTTTGATTGAATTCGAATTGCCAGTAACTGCAGTAAGCTGGCATCGTCATCAACGAGTAACACTTTAGCGCTTGATGGAAGTGTGACTGACATAGTTACTGCTCCTTGGTTTCTTCACGTAATAAAAGTTGCTGTTCAATTGCAGCTAATGACGATAAGGTTTTTTGCATTTCAGCGTTTAATGCTTGTTGTTGTTTTTTTGCATTTATTTGCATTAATACCTGCTGCTTTTGCAGCCATAAATAGTGTTTTATATCGTCTGGCCAATAGTAAGCTTGATCTAGCTTAAGCAATTGACTCATAACAGTATCAGGGTCGCGACTAAGGTTGACGCATGCGGTATTAAAAAATGCCTTAAGTGCTTGCTCCCCTAAGTAAGTTTTATTGTCAGGCGTTAATTTAAAGCCACCACACTGATGGGCATGCCATGCAATAACTTGCGCTGCGGGCGGATACATAAGATCTAGTTTTGGCCGCGGCTTTGGATTGGGCTGGTTGCTTTTATTATCGGGCTGAGTTTGAGCTATTAGCTCAGGTTTAGCTGGTGTTTGAGTGTTTGTTAATTCACACCCAGATAAAAAAACGAGACTGCTGGTTAGCCATAAAATAGCCATTAAACGCGCAGACATATTATTTAACTCCTTTATTTTTATAGGGGATGACAATGTTAAATCGACAGCCTTGCGGCTCATTATGCTCAATAGTTAACTTACCCTGTAACTGTTCAACCGACTCTTTTACTATGGTAAGGCCTAAACCACTGCCTTGAAGACTAATCTCTTTACTGTGTTTACCTTGATAAAAAGCGCCAAAAACATATTCTTTTTCATGCTCTTTAATACCACAGCCCTCATCAGCGACCTGTATAATTAAGCTATTACTTTCTAAACTTAAGCTAATCGACACTGCTTGATTTGACTGGGAAAACTTTAAACCATTAGAGATTAACTGAATTAAAATCATTTCAATTAATTCTCTCGGTAAATTAAGTGCAACTGTCGGTAAGCTATTGTGCCAAATAAGCGACTGCTCTCGTGCATTTAACCTATGTTCAAAATGATTACTTACCTTTTTTATTAGCTGGTTAAATTCCACTTCACTAACATTATCTTTACTAGTTCGAATCGCGTTATAACTTAACAAGCTGTCTATCATAGTGCGTAATCGCACCATAGATTGACTAATTAACTCAAGCACTGCTTTTTGCTCATTATTAATTGGCCCAACAATTTCATCGGCTAATAACTCAGTGCCCTCAACCATAGAGGCCAAAGGCGTTTTTAATTCGTGAGTAACATGGCGTAAAAACGTATCTTTTTGCTGCTCTAGCATATGCAATTGCGCCTGCACCCACTGCAACTTGTTACCTAGTTCAATGAGTTCAGCTGATCCCTGCACTGATATTTTTTGCTGCCAATCTCCTTGGCCTAATTTATCAATAACGGAGGTTAAACCTTTTAAACGGCCACTTATCCGCCATAAAAACCCACCGCCAACAAGTAAGGTTAAAGGCGTAAGTGCCACTAACCAGTTTATAAAGGAGGCTTGTAAATTTGTCAGTTTAATTTGGTTTTGAGTGATTTTGGCTTCATTGGTTTCGCGCAACCACATTGTTAGATCTGCCAGTATTTCACTAATTGGCACAAACAACTCTGCTTGCTCACGAGCTTCAACCACCAGTTTGGTATGCGCTGCTTTTAGCGTATCTGTTAACCGTTGCCATTGTTGAGTACTTTGTTGGCTGCTAGAAAGCTGTTTAAGCTCATTTATATTGTCCAGCGATGACTGCCATTTATCCACGATAAGTTTATCGAGTGAATCGCTTTTTAAAACCCAGTTTTGCCTTGTTGCCCTTTCTAAACTATTGAGCTCTTGTTTAAGTGCATTAAACGACTTGGTTACTTGATAGTTATTACTGACAATTTGCTGTGTGACCGCTAATTGTTTATTTAATACATTTAAAAATACAATAACCACAATAGACAAAGGCAAAAGTGACAACAGCATACTCATTACAAACTGGCCAATCAAATTAGGACGCCAGTTTACCAATGCTTTATATTTTTCAGCCATGATTGCAGGCATACACTAATCCTTTACTACTTTTAAGCGCTCTATTATTAAGCGCTCAACTTATACACTCGCTGAACCAAATACATTTTTGAGAGTAAAACCGTTGCAATGTCGCACAATTGCGACAAGTTAAACACTTGATTTAAAAATAGTAAAAAATTCTAACTAAGAAAATGTTGCATAAAACACACAACCGTCGGTAAATATTACTCATTAAAAACAAGTTAAAAAATTAAACCATTGATTTTTAATAAAAATTAAAGATGGCACTATAATTGTAATACGCTTATAAATATTAATTTTTAAAGGCCAAGGAATGACTAAAGGTTATTTAAAATCTACTGCCTTAATAGCGTTATGTTTCACAAGTAGCCATTTATTTGCGCTTGATGTGAACACAGCATTTTACAGCCTAGATAAAGACAGCAACGGTACATTAAGCGAAGCAGAGGCCGGCGAAGATGCATTACTGCATGAGAATTTTGCACAAATAGACAAGAATGAAGACGGACAATTATCGTTCGATGAATTTAAACAGTTTGTAAAATAAAGGAGTATATTTATGAAACAATTAATTGGTGCTTTTTCGCTACTATTTTTAGCTATTAGCGCGACGGCATTGGCATCGTCGTTAAATGTACGTTTTATGCATTTAGATAAAAATATGGACGGCCAAATATCGCTCACTGAGGCCAAACAAGATAAGCAGCTGCTTAAGCAGTTTACTGATTTAGACAAAGACAATAACGAGATGATTTCTAAAAAAGAGTTCGAAAACTTTAAACCTTAAGTTTAGATTCAAGTTAAGTTTTATATTATAGAGTTAAAAGCATTTGCCATAATCCCTGAGGGAGTGTGTAAACGGATTTAATGTTGGGAGTTAAATTATGGCAAGTGCTTTCTTTCAATACTGCAGCAATTAAAATACACCTTGGAACGCCAACTATGAGAATACTGCTTCCCTTTATTGGTGCTTTACTTTTTATCAGCCAAAGTGCATTCGCACTTGATGTAAAGCAACGCTTTGACCACTTGGACAAAAATAATGATGGATATTTAACCCACAGCGAGCTTGCTGCTCAGCCTCAGCTATTAAACTCATTTTCAAATTGGGATGAAAATCAAGACAACAGAATTTCTTTAACTGAGTTTAAAAACTACTTAACCACTAACCTGTACTGAGCATTTATATGAAGCCTTTTCATAATATTATTTTACTAACACTGACTGTTTTTAGCTGTATGAGTTTTGCAACAAGCAGTTATATTGCCGAAAAGTTTGAAAAACTTGACCGCAACCAAGATGGCTTTTTGACTCGTTCTGAAGCTGCCAGTGATCCTGCTTTATGGTCACGTTTTGGCAGTTATGACCGTGATAAAGACGCACAATTGTCATTAAGCGAATACAGCTTGTACGCCAGTAAATAAAGAAAATATATTATAAAGTACGTTTATATACTTTTCCTTTTACCAAAAATTTTTCTTCGGTGGGGGGGCAGTTTTTCAAATATTTTTTACTAACGTCTTTAGATTCGAGCATAAAATCCATTCTAATGTGCGTAAGAATGGGTTGTTTATTTTTATTATTTTCAGCCGGAAGCCATTTCCATAAATTGAGGGATTTTGCGGCTGCTTTATCAAATAGCTTTTGAGGGTATGAAGAAAGTATTTTATAGCCTTGCGCCTTTCCTTCCTGATTAATCATAGTTACGAGCTCAACACACCCTGCAAGCCCTTTTTTAGCAGCTTCAATGGGGTATAAAGGCTCCACTCTTTTAAAAATATTCCAGTAATCTTTTCCCGAATCACGAAGTTCTGCGCTTGACAAATCAATATAGTCTATTTTTTCAACAACCTTATTCTCAGGTGATGTTGCACTACATGCGCAGAGAAGTAATGTTAACGGAATTGTGAGGTAAAGTGGTTTCATTGCGTTTCCTTATGCATGAAAGTTAAGTTTTAATTAGTTTTTATTTTTTAAATGATTACTGTTTAACCTACTATAGGTACGCTATTGTATCAACAAAAAATCGTCTTATTGGTATTCTAAATTTGAGTTTGCTACTGTGATAGTACAAATAATAACAATGTGCGTCTTATGCAACTGATAAAACTAATAAAACTAATAAAACCGATATTGCTAGCAAGCCTTTGTGCCGTCACTAGCGTGGCAATAGCACAAACTCAAGTCATTTATAATGCTAATGGCTACTCACCTTTGTATAAAGGAAAAATGCGCCATGGCGAAGTAAACACGTTTACGACCTTGGTCATAAAAGATGGCAAAGTAGTTAAGACAGGTCCAGACAGCTTGAAAAATAGCTTTCCGGGTGCAACCCTAATTGACGCGAAAGGCAAAACCCTACTCCCAGGGCTCATTGATGCGCATGGACACGTCATCGGGCTAGGTAATAATTTGTCGCAACTTGATGTGCGCGGTGCAAAGTCGGTAGATGAAGTAACCGCTAAACTCAAGGAATTTGCCAAAGATAAAAAAGGTTGGATCATTGGTCGAGGCTGGAACCAAGAGCTATGGTCAAATACTCGCTTTCCTACGGCCGCTGACTTAGACAAAGTCGTTAACGATCGCCCTGTTATTTTATCGCGAGTAGATGGTCACGCCATTTGGGTTAACTCAAAAGCATTAGAACTTGCCAATATTAACGCTGATACATCAGCCCCAGCTGGCGGAGAAATTATAAAAGATGAGTTTGGTAAGCCCACCGGCATTTTTATTGATAAAGCAGAAACCTTGGTTACTCAACATATGCCTGCAACGTCTGCACAATCGGTCAGTAATGCATTAGATGCCGCAGGTAAACACTTACTAAGCCTAGGCATTACCTCAACTCATGATGCAGGTATTGATAAAACCACATGGCAAGTTTACAAACAACGCGCCGAGTTAGGTACATTACCGCTTAGAATTGTAGCAATGTTAAGTGCAGCAAGCCCAGATTTAAACATGATGCTTAAAGCCGGTCGTTATCAAGATTCACAAGATTTTTTATCTATCCGCAGTGTAAAAATTTATGCTGATGGCGCATTAGGGTCACGTGGTGCTGCGCTTATTGAAGAATACGCTGATAGAGCCAACCATTTTGGCCTTATGCTTGAAACCCAACAAAAGCTAGAGCAATTATTTACCCTGACTTTTAAAAATGGTTTTAGCGCTAACACGCATGCAATTGGCGATAGAGCAAATAAAATTGTGCTAGATGCCTATCAAAATGTATTTAAACAAACCGGTGGCATACTACTGCGCAATCGTATGGAGCATGCACAAATAGTCTCGCCAGAGGATATCCCGCGCTTTAAAACCCTGAAAATAATTCCATCTATGCAACCTGTGCATGCCACATCAGACATGCATATGGCTGAGCAGCGTTTAACCGACAAACAACTACAAGGCGCTTATGCTTGGCAAACACTTTTAAACCAAGGTTCAACGATTGCGGCGGGATCTGATTACCCTGTCGAACTAGCGAACCCATTTGATGGTTTATATTCTGCGATAACGCGCATGGATCATAATCAGCTGCCTGAAAACGGTTGGCGCGCCAGTGAGGTATTGAGCAGAGAAGATGCATTACGTGCGTTTACCCTTGGCGGCGCGTATGCAGCGCATCAAGAGTTTAAAGTAGGTAGTTTAGAGCAAGGTAAATGGGCTGACTTTATACTGGTTGATCAAGACTACTTTAAAGTGCCTATTGAGCAGCTTTATAAAACTCAGGTATTGCAAACGTGGATAGCAGGTAAATTACGTTACCAAAAAGATTCAGCAAAGCCTGAGTAAAAACAAAAAAGGGTTAACTTAAAAGTTAACCCTTTTTTGTATCAGCCCTAGACTGACGATATAACTTAATAATGTGATATATATTGACCAGAGCTAACAAGCCATTAGTAAATGCCACCGGTACAGAACCGATTGCTGTACCGTAAAAAGTAAACGCAATACAGCCCAATAAATTAAACCAACGCAGTTTGGTTACATCGGTCATGGTCAAAGAAATAACTAGTAAAACGGATGCTAAATAACCTAAATATTCCCAACTCAATTGTTCTCTCCTAGGCTTTAGGTTAATATTACTAGTTAAATTTTAGTACATTATTAAAAACTGCTGCTTAGCAGTTTAAATAAAAAAGCTAACTTACCAATAAAACCTTAAAATATACTGGTTTTACCCACAATTTTTTAATCATTACACGGTAGAATGAAGGTCATTTAACGCCATTAAATAAATAACGGCGTGGGTAAGTTAGCGTAAATTCTTAATCTTAATGCTATCGTCATTAAGGTGTAATAAATAGGACATTTGTCCGAAGAGCATGATTGATGTTTCAATACCATTTTTCCAGTTACCTTGTTGAACAGCTGCTGACATTTGCCGGCAGTAGTTATCAGCAATCAAAAAAAGAAATATTAATACAGCAAGACCAACCACTCACTAAGTTGGTATTGGTGCGAAGTGGTACTGTATCGTTTAGTTACGATGTAGGAAATGGCCGACGCCTGCTACTTGGCCAGCTCGACTGTAATAACACCTTGATTGGCGAAATTGAAGCACTGAATAATAACCCGTGTATTTACACAGTAACTTGCTTCAGTGATGTCACGTATAATCTTATTGAGCTAAAACATTGGCGCTCATTATTGCTCGATAAACCAGAACTGAGCCTATACACGGCGCAAACTATTGCCGCTAAGTTTCAAGAAAATCAAAAAATTAACTTAGATAAACTGTTACTTCCCTTAAGCTACAACATTGCTAAAGACTGTTTATTACGTGCGGAGAATAACAACCCCACTTTATTGCGTGCTTATCCTACGGTAAATGCCGAAGCAGAGCGCTTTGCAACTACTGAGCGTGCATATCGTCGGGTAGTGAGTGAGTTAGTAGAAAAAAACCTAGTGCAACGAAGCACACAAGGGCTGCAAGCTGTCGATATTCCTAAACTCAGTGACTATGTAGATAGCTTTGCACAGCTTTAAAGACAATAAAAAAGGCCATTAAGGCCTTTTTTATTGTGCAAAATCACGTTTATTTTTCAAGTAAAATATCGTGGATTTTAGCTAAATCAGATTTGCCTTCAATAATTTCATCCGGCGTTAACCCTGATAATTCATGCGGGAATACTAACCATTCTTCAGACTCATGAATGTAGTAATCAGGCACTGTATCTACTTTTGAGTTTTTTGGCTTGTAGTATGGACAAGCAATACGAATATCACTCGGTAAGTTTAAGCGCATTAGTTCAGAAAGCTTCTCTTTTAGCGCCACAATACTCCGACCTGAGTCAAACACATCATCCACAATCAATAATGAATCACCCGCATTCGCGTTTTCAACAATGTAGTGTAAACCATGCACTTTGATTTCTTTTGATTGCTTGCCAATACCGTAATAAGACGACGTACGCACCGCAATATGATCGGTCTCTATGCCTTTGTAGTCATAATATTCTTGAACTGCGATCCCGATTGGAGCACCACCGCGCCATATACCAATAATAAAATCTGGACGAAAGCCATCTTTATACACTTGTGCCGCTACGCGGAATGAATCTTCAAGTAATTGTTGAGCCGTGATATAGCACTTTTCTGACATAGTAAGGATCCCAGTGGTATGTATAATATTTGAGCGAGGTTTAAATAAAATAGATGCTCAAACACGTATTGGCGAAGGATTTTACCGTAAATAAAACAAAATTGCTTGTATGGCGGATAAAAAAATAGGCACCTTAAGGTACCTATTTTTTAACTAATTGCTTAATCTGAATTGATTAGGCCTTTTCAAGCAAGGTGCGCGCTACTGTACGCATACCTTGGGTAGTTGCACCTGAAGCCCACTGACTAGTGCCACCACCCATATTAAATGCAGCCGCTAAATCAATGTGTACCCAACCTTTGCCATCGTTTGGCACAAAGCGAGATAAGAAACCTGCTGCATTTGAAGCACCACCATAACCACCGCCTTTTTGTGCACGGCTGTTTGCTGTATCTGCATACGGTGATGGGCAGTTTTGTTGATGCCACTTTTCAAGCGGTAATGGCCAAGCGGCTTCCATTTCTTGTGATGCAAAGTCTTCTACTTCACGCACTAGCTCTTTATCAAGGGCAAATAACGCGTTGTATTCTTGACCAACGGCAACAAGGGCTGCGCCCGTCAATGTTGCTGCATCAATAATAAGTGGTGCACCTGTCTCACCTGCCGCCATAAGGCCATCAGCTAATACTAAACGACCTTCAGCATCTGTGTTTACAATTTCAACGCTTGTGCCATTTTTGTAGGTAAGAATGTCACCTAGTTTGTATGCATGACCGGAAATTAAGTTCTCAGCACAACATAAAAACAACTTAATACGCTTTTCAACACCGCGGTTAATCGCCAATGCTAAACCTGCGGTAACTGTTGCCGCTCCGCCCATGTCGCATTTCATGCCTAACATGCCTTCGCTAGACTTAATTGAGTAACCACCTGAGTCAAACGTAATACCTTTACCTACAAGTGCAGCGCTTACTGGTGCGTTATCATCGCCAGTTGGATTGTAATCAAGCTCAAGTAACACTGGTGGGCGTTCACTACCACGACCTACAGCATGAATACCAATCCATTGCTGCTCTAATAGCGCATCGCCTTTTATTATTTGGTAGCTAACATGTTCTGGTGCCAGTGATTGAATAAATTCAGCCGCTTTTTCTGCTAGGCTCTCTGGATAAATGTCATCGGCGGTGCCGTTAACCATTTCACGTGCCCACGTTGCTGAAGCTTTTAAATCAGCAAGTTCTTTTAAATCAGATTGTGCATTATCAACAAACTCAACACCGTGCAGTACTTTTGGTGATACAAAGCCTTGATAAAATGCCCATTGGCTCTCTGTACACCAAACATCGCCTTCAAGCACAACACTTTTAATACCTTGGCTTGCAATAGTACGACCTGCTTTTTGCACGTTTTTTAATGTTTCTTGCTCAGATAAATGAACCGTTGCGCCGTGTTCGTTAAAAGATAATGACGCACTTTCGCCCCAGTGTCCTGGTGCCGATTGCTCGCTTAATTGAACAACAAATTTTTCACTCATGTTAGAATATCCTTGCACTTAAATGTGTGGTTGAGTTTACTATAGCGCGCTTAAGTTCCCAACTGCTTGCGGTAAATAACCTCAAATAGCCCGTAAAGTCTTATTTTACTTAACCTGAACCCTGGTTATATAAGGAAGTCATTAATGAAGTACACCCCGCCATTACAATCTGCTACGTTATTAAAACGTTACAAACGCTTTTTAGCTGATTTAGAGCTCAGTGATGGCAGCACTTTTACCGCTCACTGTGCTAATACGGGGAAAATGACGGGCTGTGCTGACTCTGGTTTTAATGCCTTTTATTCCACTAGCAGTAACACCAAACGAAAGTACCCACAGTCATTAGAGCTGACGCAAAATAACTTATCACAGCTTATTTGTGTAAATACAGCCGTTGCTAATAAAGTAGTAGAAGAAGCGATTAACGCTGAAGTGATTAAAGAGCTGACAGGCTATCAGCAAGTTCGAAGTGAAGTAAAATATGGCAGTGAAAACAGCCGCATCGACTTTTTACTTACCCACAGCAGTAAAGCCAATTGCTATGTTGAAGTTAAATCAGTCACGCTCCTAAGTGAAGAGCATCCACAAAGCGGGCAAGGTTACTTCCCTGACGCGCAAACAGTTCGTGGGCAAAAGCATATTCGTGAATTAATCGAAATGGTAAAACAAGGGCATCGTGCGGTATTACTATTTGCGGTGCTACATCAAGGGATCACACAAGTGAGTGCAGCGGCACATATAGATTCAACCTATGCACAATTACTTAGCGAAGCGATTGAGCAAGGTGTAGAAGTATTAGCTTATAAAGCCCGTATCTCTGCCAGTGAAGTAACTTTAGTTGAGAAAGTAGCATTTGTTGAGTAAAAAGCGCGCATTTAAACGTTGGTATTTCGCCACGCCCAAAAAATACTTAACCAAAAAGTAAAAATAAGTTGTTTTTATTGTTATTGCCCATATAACTACGCCAGTTTATAAACCAATACTGTGATAAAAAGTATATACAATACTTTTACTACTTTTATATCACCAAACAGGGTTAAGCTAATTCGATTATTTAAAAATAAATTTGCCTAGGGTATGAGTTTCTGTTATTTATACCGCCGGCTAATGCTGAGGCATTAAATTAAGGATTTAGGAGAGAGTTATGCCAGACCAAAAAAGACATGGTTTATTGGCTCAAGCCGGTTTAGAACCATACCAAGAAAAACCGGGTGAAGAGTACATGAATGATGCACAACGTGCTCATTTTAAAACAATTTTAGAAACTTGGCGTAATGATTTACGTAACGAAGTTGATCGTACCAAATCACACATGCAAGATGAAGCTGCTAACTTTCCTGATCCCGTTGACCGCGCAGCACAAGAAGAAGAGTTCTCATTAGAGCTTCGAACGCGTGACCGCGAGCGTAAATTAATTAAAAAAATTGAAAAAACAATTATATTAATTAAAGAAGACGAATTTGGCTTTTGTGAATCTTGTGGTATTGAAATTGGCATTCGCCGCTTAGAAGCGCGCCCTACTGCTGATTTATGTGTAGATTGTAAAACACTTGCTGAAATTAAAGAAAAGCAATCTGGACGCGGCTAATTAATTATAGCCATGTCTTCTACAGCCGTTACTGCGCAAGTATCTAACTATCGCGGCCGATTTGCACCGTCTCCGTCCGGACCGTTACATTTTGGCTCACTTGTGGCGGCTGTAGGTAGCTACCTTGATGCAAAAACTAACCAAGGAAAGTGGTTAGTTCGCATTGAAGATATAGACACCACTCGTGTTGTAAAAGGCGCAGCCACCGATATCCTAAATACCTTAGAAGCCTACAACCTCAATTGGGATGAAAACGTTGTGTATCAAACACAGCGTCTTACTATTTACCAAGATGCCGTTCACTCTCTGTCACAACAACAGCTTATTTATGCCTGCCAATGCTCTCGTAAGCAAATAAAAGCCCTCGGCGGTATTTATCAAGGGCAATGTAAACACAGCCAACTAAGTGAGCAAGGTCATGCCCTACGTTTAACTCAATGCCATGCGACCGTTGATTATAAAGACCTTATTCAAGGACATATTGACATTGATCCAGCTCTCGCTCATGAAGATTACATAATAAAACGTAGTGACGGTTTATTTGCCTATCAACTGGTGGTGGTAATTGATGACATTGAGCAAGGGATCAACCGAATTGTACGAGGCGCTGATTTAATTGAACCGACTGCGCGTCAAATTAGTTTATTTAAACAACTAAATTACCCTATTCCGGAATTTGCTCATTTGCCTTTGGCAGTAGCAAAACCAGGGTTTAAACTGTCTAAGCAAAATTACGCCCCTGCAATTTGCAAACAAAATCCAAAACCAACTTTAATAGCTGTATTTAAATTTTTAGGCTTGCCAGTACATGAGCAACTAATGGATTTAACCTGCGAACAATTACTCGCTTGGGGCGTGGCGCATTTTAACTTAAGCCTTGTTCCTGCTAAGCGCGAAATACAGATTTAACCTCCCTTTACGTATTACGTGGAATTAATTCAAATAAAATCGTTAAAAATGGCTTAATTTCAGCGCTGCAACTTAATTTTTTTACCTTGCTGGTATATGATAGCCGCCTAAATATATGCTAATTACATTAAATGGTAAGAATGACGCTTTAAGTGAATACTTGCTGTGATTTTGATTGCAATAGCGAGCCAATCAACCGCTTCTCTAGGAGACAGACTATTATTTCCAAGCTTTTTCAATTTTGTCGACAAATTATCGGCCCAAGTGCCAATAACGAAAATGTCGCAATCAGCAGTGAGCCGTTAGTGATCCCTAGAGGTGAGCATGGTATTTCTCGCAAACAATTTAGCCCAAATGCAATCAAAGTACTCTACCGCCTAAAAGATGGTGGCTATGATGCTTACTTAGTTGGTGGTTGCATTCGCGATGTATTGTTAGGTCAACAACCTAAAGATTTTGATGTTGTAACCAATGCCACTCCTGAGCAAGTAAAAAAACTGTTTCGTAACTGTCGCTTAATTGGTCGTCGCTTTCGTTTAGCGCACATTGTTTTTGGCCGTGAGATTATTGAAGTGGCTACAATGCGCGGCCATCACGAAGCACAAGAAGATAAAAATCAAATTAGTCAGTCAAGTGAGCACGGGCAACTTCTTCGCGATAACGTATTTGGCAGTATTGAAGAAGATGCAGAACGTCGTGATTTTTCAATCAACGCTTTGTACTACTCAATTAATGATTTTTGTGTTTACGATTACGCAAATGGCTTAGCCGCTATCAAAGCAAAACAAATTGAGTTAATTGGCGATCCTGAAACACGCTACCGTGAAGATCCGGTACGTATGCTCCGCGCAGTGCGCTTTGCCACTAAGTTAGATATGCAAATAGCATCAGCAAGCGAAAAACCGATTACCGAATTAGCGAGCTTACTTGATAATATTCCGCCAGCGCGTTTATTTGAAGAAATACTCAAGCTATTTTTAAACGGCAAAGCACAGCAAAACTTTATAATGCTACGTCAGTACGGCTTATTTAAATCGTTATTTCCTGAGCTAGACCGTATTTTAGATAAAAACCCAGGCGGACTTGAAGAAACCTTCATAAAGCAGATGTTTGCAAACACCGACATACGTATTAATGCAGATAAGAAAGTAACTCCTGCATTCGTATTTGCAGCATTATTGTGGTTCCCACTGATTGAACGAACTGAAAAAATTCGACGCCAAGAGCAACTTTCAGAATACGATGCATTTGCTCAGGCAATTAATAAAGTACTTAGTGAGAATGCTCAACATATTGCCGTACCAAAACGCTTTACTTTAGGTGCTCGTGATATTTGGCATATTCAACAACGCTTAGATAAACGTGCTGGCCAACGTGCCTATCGTTTAACACAGCAGCCGCGCTTTAAAGCCGCTTATGATTTTTTACTATTGCGTGTTGATGCTGGTGAAACTGAGCATACAGAGCTGGCACAGTGGTGGACACAGTACTTAGGCCAAGATATTAATGGCCAAAAAGAAATGGTGCGAGAGCTTGGTCATCAAGGCGGTCCAAAACCACGTAAGCGACCTCGCCGTCGTACCACAAAAAAACCTACTGAGTAAATAATGCAACGTGTCTATTTGGGGTTCGGTGCAAACCTTAACAACCCTATTAAACAACTTGATAACGCTGTTATTGCACTTAAAAGCTTGCCAAGCAGCGAGTTTATAGCCTGCTCGCATTATTATGCGAGCAAGCCTATGGGACCACAAGATCAACCCGATTATGTGAATGCTGTCGCCTGTATTAACACTTCACTTGAGCCAGAGCAACTGCTTGATTTAACCCAAGCCATTGAGCTGGAACATGGGCGAGTTAGAAAGGCCGAGCGCTGGGGCGCACGCACATTGGATATTGATATTTTATTATTTGGTGAACACACTTTAAATACCGAACGTTTAACCGTACCTCATTACGGATTAACTGAGCGAGAATTTGTTGTTTACCCACTGCAAGAAATTGCACCGGAACTGATTTTACCTAGCGGCGCATCTATCCAACAGATAGCAAATACCCTACCGCTTAACGACTTACAACAATTACCACGGTAATTAATTAAGGCCATTGTCTGCGAGAATATTATGTCTAAAATAACCGTTTCAACTTTGAATAAAATGAAGGCTGAAAGTAATAAGATCACTGCGTTAACAGCATACGATGCTAGTTTTGCTAAGTTATTTCATGATAACGGCGTTGATGTTGTTTTAGTTGGTGATTCTTTGGGTATGGTATTACAAGGTGGCGACGACACCTTAGCGGTTACAAACCAAGAAATTGCCTACCATACTCGCTGTGTGCGCGCGGGAAGCCGTGACTTATTTGTTATAGCTGACTTACCGTTTATGACCTACGCAAACCCAAGCGACGCATGTAAAAATGCTGCAGAGCTGATGCGTGCTGGTGCTAATATGGTCAAACTTGAAGGCGGTGAATGGCTGTACGACAGTATTAAATCGCTTACCCAACAAGGTATCCCGGTATGTGGCCATTTGGGGCTTACACCGCAATCAGTGCATGTATTCGGTGGTTTTAAAATCCAAGGCCGTGAAGAAGCTCAAGCACAAAAAATTATTGCCGATGCAAAAGCATTAGAAGCGGCAGGCGCACAATTACTGGTGCTTGAATGTATTCCAAGTGCCTTAGCAAAACGCGTTACAGAGTCATTGAGCATCCCTACAATCGGTATTGGTGCAGGTAATGTAACCGATGGTCAAATTTTGGTGATGCACGACTTGGTGGGCATTTCTGCAGGTTATATTCCTAAATTTTCAAAAAACTTTTTACTCGAAACAGGCAATATGCCTGCTGCTGTTAAAAAGTATTGTAACGATGTCAAAAACGGCGTATTCCCAAGCGCTGAACACGAGTTTAAATAATGCAGTCAATCACTGAAATTAAATCATTACGCAGTCAAGTTAAAGCTTGGCGCCAGGCCGGTTTAAGCGTGGCGCTTGTGCCTACTATGGGTAATCTACACCGTGGTCATTTTTCACTGGTAGAAAAAGCAAAAACACTGGCCGACAAAGTGGTCGTGAGTATTTTTGTTAACCCAATGCAATTTGGCGCTAACGAAGATTTAGACAGCTATCCGCGTACTCTAGATGCTGATAAACAAGGGTTAGCCGATCTTGAAACAGATATTTTGTTTATCCCCAGTGTAGAAACTATTTATCCTAATGGTTTAGGCGCGCAAAGCTTTGTTGATGTGCCTGGTATTTCAATGGGGTATTGTGGCGGTTCACGCCCAGGTCACTTTAAAGGCGTAGCAACTGTTGTTACTAAGCTATTTAATTTAGTACAACCTGATTACGCTTGTTTTGGTGAAAAAGACTTTCAGCAGCTACAAGTTGTTAAAACTATGGCCACTGATTTATCGATACCAGTAGAAATTATTGGTGTACCCACCATGCGTGAAGTTAGCGGCCTTGCCATGAGCTCTCGTAATGGGTATTTATCAACTGAGGAAAGACAAACCGCCCCTGTTTTATTTAACACCTTAAAACACTGTGCGCAGCAACTAAAAAACGGTAATAAAGACTTTGCCACACTGGAAAGTGAAGCGAAGAGCGCATTAGAAGACGCGGGCCTAAAACCAGATTATTTTTCGATAGCTCAACGAGATACATTAAAAGCTGCTACACTCGAAGATACACGATTTGTAATTTTAGCTGCCGCCTTTTTAGGTAGTGTTAGATTAATCGACAATATTCAGGTTGAAGTTTAATACTGGTGTGGCCTCATTTTAAGGATAAGCATGAAAACTTTTATTAAAACTAGCCTCGTGGCTTTTTCGTTTGCAGTTGTTGCTGGCTGCCAGAGCCAAGCGGGTAATCCAGCACTTAATCAATGTGCTCAACAAAGTTATCAATGTGAAACCAGCTGTGAGCAGCAAACAACCACCGATAGTCTTAAATCGCAGGTTTGCTCATCAAAATGTATTGAGGCTTACAATCAATGCAAAGTGCAAGCTGAAAACTTAGGTAAAGCAACGAACTAAATAATTTTAAGTAAAACAAAAAACCGCTCATTGAGCGGTTTTTTATTATTTACTTTGGTTGCTAGCTGCTTATTTCAAACCTAACTTTTTAAGCTCTAATTCAACTAACTTTGCAGAAAGTGGCACATAACCATCTTTTTCTACAATTTTTTGACCGTCTTGAGAAAGTACCATCTTTAAAAACTCAGCTTCAACTGGGCCAAGTGGCTTATTTGGGTGTTTATTTACATAAACATATAAGAAACGTGACAGTGGGTATTTACCTTGTGCTACGTTTTCAAGCGTGGCATCAACAAAGTTAGTGCCTTTTTTAGATAACGGAACAGTACGCACACCCGATGTTTTATAACCAATGCCAGAGTAACCAATCGCATTTAATGACGCTGAAATTGACTGTACAACAGAAGCCGAGCCCGGTTGCTCGTTCACGTTATTACGGAAATCACCTTTACATAACGCTTTCTTTTTAAAGTAACCGTAAGTACCTGATACTGAGTTACGTCCGTATAATTGCACGTCTTTTGCAGCCCAATCACCTTCTAGACCAACATCACTCCAGCGATTTACTTGCTCTGATGCACCACATTTACGAGTTGATGAGAAAATAGCATCGATTTGATCAATGCGTAGTCCTTCGATTGGGTTATCTTTGTGTACAAATACTGCCAACGCATCAATTGCTACTCGCACTTGTGTTGGTTTGTAGCCATGACGCTTTTCAAATGCTTCAATTTCTTTTGACTTCATTGCACGGCTCATTGGACCTAAATTAGCCGTACCTTCTGTTAGTGCTGGTGGCGCAGTAGACGAACCTGCCGCTTGAATTTGAATATTTACATTTGGATAAATGCGCTTATATTCTTCAGCCCAAAAGGTCATCATGTTGGCTAATGTGTCAGACCCTACCGATGAAAAGTTACCTGATACACCGCTAATTTTTTGATACTCAGGAATACCGTCTTCTAATGCAACCGCTTGTGCAGATACAAATGTTGTAACAGCCACACCCATTGCGGCAACTAAGTTTTTAAATTTCATTTTGGGGTTCTCCAGTTTGTTCGTCCCATTTCCTAACTGCGGTTCACTCTAAAGTGAGTACATGACAATGGTGTGACTCTTAAATGACACTTTTATGACTACTTGTGTTGCTTGCTACTAATGGCGAAATAACGATAAGTCTATCGCTTGAAAACGCGAAAGAAAAACAAGAACCTTTACCCAGCTCGCTGTGAATTTTTAATTGACTACCATGGCGAGTAAGCACATGCTTGGTAATAGCTAAACCTAAGCCTGAGCCACCTGTGGTGCGGCTTCTGGCTTTATCTACTCGATAAAAACGCTCAGTTAACCGGTTAATATGCTCAGGTGCAATACCATCACCATTATCGGTAACACTAAAACATGCTTGTTCATTATTGCGCTGCCAAAGTACCTCAATTTTACCGCCTGGTTTAGTATAATGAATGGCATTAAATACTAAATTTGAAAAGGCACTTCTAAGTTCATCCTCAGCTCCGGTAATATCAAGCGATGCATCAATCTTAAAAATAAGTTGATGGCCTTTGTCTTGATTAATTGATTGCGCTTCTGTTTCAATTAAGTTTAATAATCGTGGCACATTCACCGCTTTGTCATTACTGTGTCGCTTTCCCCCTTCGATGCGCGATAACGACAACAGCTGATTCACTAAGCTATCCATACGCTTACATTGCTCTAGCATAGTAGTTTGTGCTTTATTCCACATTGCAGGCGGGGGAAGTGAATCACTATCGAGCATTTCAAGGTAGCCGGTAACAACAGTTAAAGGGGTTCTAAGCTCATGAGAGACGTTCGCTACAAAGTCTTTACGCATCTGCTCAAGTTGCTTTAAGCGAGTAACATCGCGTACCACTACCAACAACTGTGTATTGGCATAAGGCATCACCCTAAACTCAAGAACTTGCTCAACACTGTGGCCACTTTCAAGCTCCAGAGCATCGCTAAACTCTTTACGACGCATATATTTAGCAAATTTAGGATCGCGAATTAAGTTATCTAAACGCTGACCATGATCAACCGGCCACTGTAACCCTAGCACTTTGAGTGCAAGCTGATTACACCACACAATTGATAAGTCGTTTTGTAGCACAACAACGGCATCGGGTACGGCCTCAGCGCCGTCACGAAAACGCCGTATTAGTTCTGCCAACTCATTACGCTTTTTACGATTACGGTGCTGCAGCTGATAAATACCTTCAAATACTTGCTCCCACGACCCTTCCCCTTCAGGCGGGTTAAAGCTGCGTTGATTATGCAGCCAGTCACTTAAGCGATAAAGCTGGTGGTAATGCCACATAAGTAGCGAAAAAGCACCCAAAAACAACATCAAAAATGGGGCACCAATAAGCACCCCAATTAAAAGCAAAGGTATAAAATAGACAAACAGCCGTTTGGTTAACGCCTGCTTGTTAATAACTCGATACATACACGCTCTTTACCTTATAAACACTAGCAGAAGTTTGACTGTGCTAGGTTAATAGATTGTGACTTACGAAGTAAACTTATAATTTACTCGAAAAGCGATAACCAGCACCGCGAACTGTTTGAACTAAACGGTCATGTCCAAGCGTAGCAATTGCTTTACGCAGGCGACGGATATGAACATCTACAGTTCTGTCTTCAACATAAACGTTAGTACCCCATACATGATCAAGTAATTGCTCTCGGCTATATACACGCTCAGGGTGGGTCATAAAAAAGTGTAACAGTCTAAACTCCGTTGGCCCCATATCTAGCTCACTGCCACCTGAGGTCACACGATGCGAAATAGGATCTAAACGTAAGCCATGTACTTCAATGGCCTCTTCAAGTGAGGTAGGAGCAACACGACGAATAACCGCTTTAATACGCGCCATTAACTCTTTAGGTGAAAACGGTTTTGTAACGTAATCATCAGCACCGACTTCTAAACCGCGTATTTTATCTTCTTCTTCGCCGCGGGCTGTCAGCATAATGATAGGAATTTGGCGTGTGTGTTCATTTTGTTTGAATTTTTTAGCGATTTGAATTCCACTACCGCCAGGTAGCATCCAATCGAGTAACACCATATCTGGATAAGGTTCAACCATTGCTGATATCGCAGAATCATAATCTTCTGCCTCAATGGCTTGAAACCCATTTTGTTCTAAAACAAAAACCAACATTTCCCTGATAGGTGCTTCGTCATCAACGACTAATACTTTACGTGACATTCCAATTTATCTCTTAGGCTATTGAGTAGGTTTCATTATTATGACTAAGTATGACATTTTTATTAAAGTGTAACGTCTAAATTAAAATGAGTGTAAAAAAAACACAAAATAGTGACAAAAAATAGAATTTGTCATATTTTTATCATCTTGAGCAGTAATAAAAAAGCGGTTTGCAGTAAAAAGAATCAATCATTAAAGTCACTATTTATGGTATCAACATGGGATCATCAAATTACTAACTAGCATCAATTTTCACGCTTAATAATAAAAGTTAGCACCTGCTTAACAGTGTTTAGATCAGGCTTATTATGATCTTAAATGCTGGGATCAGAGTTTTATCAAGCAGATCCCTTTACGGATCACTATTTTACCCACCAACAAAGCTAAACCAATGATTTTTTGTATGTTTTGTGCTCACTCTTTATAATGCGTAACACTCAAAAGTTTAAAATACGTCACTTTAAGCCTTTTACTTAGTAAAGTAATGATCCCAGATATGACAAGTTAGTAATCGAGTGATCCCTAATTAATAACTAGGTAAAATACTGATCCCTCATAGATCAAAAAAGCCAGCGCAAACGCAACTGGCTTTTTGAATGAGTGCAATAATATCGCTATTATTGGTCCATTACTTTATTTTTGGGTTTAACTCACCGCTTAAGTATTTAAGGTGCATTTCATCTAATGAAATTGGCTTAATTTTACTTGCTTGACCCGCTGTACCAAACGCTTCGTAACGAGCGATACAAATATCAGTCATTGCTTGGGTTGCAGCAGCTAAAAACTTACGTGGGTCGAAGTTAGACGGGTTCATCGCTAAATGACGACGAATCGCACCGGTAGACGCTAAACGTAAGTCAGTATCAATGTTTACCTTACGCACACCATATTTAATACCTTCAACGATTTGCTCAACTGGCACGCCGTAAGTTTCTGGAATTTCGCCACCGTATTGGTTGATCACTTCTAACCACTCTTGTGGAACAGAAGACGAACCATGCATTACTAAGTGGGTATTTGGTATACGCGCGTGAATTTCTTTAATACGATCAATTGCTAAAATGTCATCGGTTGGTGGACGAGTAAATTTGTAGGCACCGTGTGATGTACCACAGGCAATAGCCAGCGCATCAACATGGGTTTTATTTACAAAGTCTGCCGCTTCTTCTGGATTTGTTAGCATTTGCTCAGTGGTAAGTTTACCCTCAGCGCCAACACCATCTTCTTCACCCGCTTCACCAGTTTCAAGTGAACCTAATACACCTAGCTCACCCTCTACAGATACGCCACACGCATGCGCCATTTCAACTGTTTTACGTGTTACATCAACGTTATAATCGTAGCTTGAAGGTGTTTTACCATCGCTCATTAATGAGCCATCCATCATTACTGATGAAAAACCTAGCTGAATTGAACGCTGACATACACCCGGTGATGTACCATGATCCTGATGCATAACCACTGGAATATGTGGCCATTCTTCAACTGCCGCTAAAATCATATGACGAATAAAAGGTGCACCGGCATACGCACGTGCGCCCGCAGAACCTTGTACAATAACTGGGCTGTTTGTTTTATCAGCCGCTTCCATAATTGCACGCATTTGCTCTTGGTTATTTACATTAAACGCGGGTACACCGTAACCATGCTCTGCGGCATGATCAAGAAGTTGTCGCATACTGATTAAAGCCATTGGGTATTCTCCAATTTATCGGTAGTTATTTTACTACCTAGTTTGAACGGATTTGTTAGTTTGGCGCAATCACTGCGCCATGAATTAAAAGGTATATGACCTAAAATTCATATTATTAACGACTAAATAAAAGTGAGAGGTATTTACTCGTTAATTGTAGCAGATGTGGGATTAGCACATCTGCTTTACGGCTAGCTAATACCCTAAGGTATTATTTAGCGCGTGATTCTAGCATTGCAACTGCAGGTAGTTTTTTGCCTTCTAAAAACTCTAAGAACGCACCACCACCAGTAGAAATATACGATACTTTATCACTAATGCCATACTTATCAATTGCCGCTAGGGTGTCACCACCACCAGCAATAGAAAATGCGTTTGAATCAGCAATCGCTTTTGCAATAGCGCGAGTGCCATTACCAAATTGATCAAACTCAAACACACCCACTGGGCCATTCCATACAACAGTGCCCGCATTAGCAATAATTTTTGCAAGTTGATTAGCGGTATCAGGGCCAATATCAAAAATCATATCGTCGCTGGTGACTTCACTTACATCTTTAAGTGTGGCTACAGCTGACTCTGAAAACTCATTACCCACAACAACATCTGTCGGTACCGGTATTTCGCCATCGTTGGCTTTCGCTGCAGCGCATAAACGATTTGCTTCATCCATTAAATCAGCCTCATAAAGTGACTTACCTACAGGATGACCAGCAGCTGCAATAAAGGTATTGGCAATACCACCGCCGGTAACAAGCTGATCGACAATTTTAGATAACGAATCAAGTACGGTTAATTTAGTGGATACTTTAGAACCACCCACAATCGCCACCAACGGACGGGCTGGGTTATCAAGTGCTTTGCCTAAGGCGTCTAGTTCAGCCGATAATAATGGGCCGGCACACGCTACATCAGCAAACAGACCCACACCATGGGTTGACGCTTGTGCGCGATGCGCAGTACCAAAGGCATCCATTACGTAAACATCACATAATGCAGCGAGTTGCTTTGATAAGGCTTCGTCGTCTTTTTTCTCGCCTTTGTTAAAACGTACGTTTTCAAAAACAACTACTTCATTATCTGCAACATCAACGCCGTTTAAGTAATCTTTTTCTAGGCGAACAGTTTGCTCAAGTGCATCATTTAAGTAATCAACAACGGGTGCTAATGAAAATTCGTCTTCGTATTGCCCTTCCGTAGGACGGCCTAGGTGTGACATAACCATCACTTTTGCACCTTTTTCTAGCGCAAGTTTGATAGTAGGTAGTGCAGCACGAATACGTGCGTCTGACGTCACTTTACCTGCTTTAACGGGTACATTTAAATCTTCACGAATTAATACACGCTTGCCGTTTAAATCTAAATCTGCCATTTTTATGACCGACATGAACATCTCCTTAGTTAACGATACTGAACCAATAAATACGTTTTAAATATTACTTAAATGCCATCATAGCACGAGCGGTATCAAGCATGCGATTCGCAAACCCCCACTCATTATCACACCAAACTAGTAATTTTATCAGCCGTTTATGACTAACACGTGTCTGTGTGCCATCAATAATACAAGAATGGGGATCGTGGTTAAAATCAACCGACACCAGCGGCTCTTCGGTGTAACTTAAAATACCCTCAAGCCTATCTTTAGCTTGTGCTTTAAGCGCACTATTAACCGCACTTAAATCTACATCGGTATTTACCGTGACACTTAAATCCATGGCGGTCACATTAATAGTCGGTACACGAACGGCAATGGCCTCAAAGCGGCCTTTAAATTTAGGTAAAATACGGTCGATACCACGGGCTAATTTTGTGTCTACCGGAATAATAGATTGGCTGGCGGCACGAGTTCGGCGTAAATCATGGTGATACGCATCAATCACTTGCTGATCGTTCATTGACGCATGAATAGTTGTAATAGCGCCAGACTCAATACCAAAGGCATCATCGAGTACTTTAATAACAGGAACAACGCAGTTGGTGGTACACGAACCATTAGAGACAATAGTATGCTCGTTTTTCAACTCATCGTCGTTTATGCCATATACAATGGTGGCATCTACATCATTATCAGCAGGATGGGAAAACAACACTTTTTTAGCACCTGCGGCAATATGTAACTGTGCATGCTCACGTGAGTGGTACACGCCAGTACATTCAAGTACCACGTCAACATCTAGCGTTTGCCACGGTAATTCAACTGGATTTTCTTCACAAAATAACGCAATGGTGTCATCAGCAACGCTGATAGTGTCTTCACCTAGTTTAACTGGAAAAGTAAAACGACCATGAGAGGTGTCGTATTTTAATAAATGGGCAATAGCTTCAGGGTCGGCTAGTTCGTTAATTGCAACAATTTTGATCTCGTCGCTTAAGCCTGATTCGTATAGTGCACGGACAATATTTCGACCAATACGACCAAAACCATTAATTGCAAGTTTGATTGCCATGAAATATAAAATCCACTCTAGTTACGTACAGAGAAAGGCAGCGTCGCCTTTTAGATGGCGGTATTGTAATCGACCTTGCCTGTGATTATAAGAGCCAAGCATTAGAAACTTTAAATTAACGCCATAATCAACACGCAATGCGCTTTTACTTTTAACTCGGCTTTGCGATATTTGCTATTTTAGTTTTAAATCAAACACCACATTTATTGATGCTTTAACGCTTATTCTTGCACCTAAATATTGCTGCTGCGTAAATGGGTTCTCGTTATTTCTAGCAGCCATGCTATTTCTGTGGCTAGATAAAACAATGTGCTTAACACCGCTCGCGTCGTAATCTGAGCTACTAGAATTTGAACTAATACTATAAACGTTGCCAAGTTCAGCACCAAAAGACTGAGCGAGCTTATTTCCCTTCGCTTTTGCGTTATCAATTGCTAGTTGTGTTGCCTCTGCCTCTAACTGCGTGGCCTTGGAGGATAAACCATTAATTTTTTTGATATTGTCTATTTGTAAGCGTTGAGCAAAATCAATAAATTCATCGACTTTTTTAATATCTTTCAATGTGACTTTAACTGTTTTCAGAGCTAAATAATTATCGCTTAAAGCAACCCCAGATTCTGTACCAACCTTAGTGTATACCTTGCTTTTTAAACCCGATATATGAACATCGCCTTGGCCAAAATCATATTTATCTAATTCTTCAAGTAACACGCTGATCCGGCCATCAAGGTCACGTTTAGCTTCAAGTAATGTATCTTCAATGCTTTTTACTTCAAATATAATTTGAGCCATATCTGGCTCAACTAATACCTCAGCTGTGCCATGTACAGAAATATGACGATTAGTTGGCACGCTTGAATTAGCAAAAGTAATAAGAGGGCATAAGGTAATAAAAATAGCGGTGATAAGTTTCATATTCGTTCCTTGAATTTTTAATAAAATACGCGTTCCCATAATTATACAAACAAGAATAAAAGTAAACTGCATGCAATTAAGCTTAGTGCATACTTTATAGTTGGGTTTCTTATAGTTGGGTTTCGCTGTCCTTAACCAACCTACGTTAGATCCCCTACTTTAAGTTCTTTACCGGCGCCTATTTGATGGCATTGGGCTAATAACAATTCAGCAGTGGCTTGTGCATCGGTAAGCGCATGATGGCAATGATAGCTTGGTAAATCGTAGCGATTACGGCATTCATTTAAGGTTAAATCATCTAATTTTATATCGCTTGCGTGTTGCAGTAAGCGCTTTTTTTCTATTTGTAAGGTATCGATGATCAGCTTAGGCCGCTGGGTGATCCCTGCATTTTTTAGTGCTAACTTTAAAAAGCCCCAGTCGAGCATGGCATTATGAAATACTAAAATGCAGTCACTAAAGTGAGCGCTTAAAGACATTAAAATACTCTGTAGGCTTTGCCCTTGTGCCACCGAGTCAGTACTAATGCCGTGAAAAACAGGGCTTTGCTCTAGACTTTTAACCTCTTTATTAACGATATGCTGCGATTGACTGTTTTTGATACATTGATTCTCAATCAGTACCCAAGCAACCGAGACAATTTCATGTTGTTTAGGATCAAGCCCTGTTAATTCCAAATCAATCACTAAATAACGTTGCTTTAAAGCACTTTGCGCAAGCAAATGACGACGCTTTAAGTATCGCGTAATAAGCAGCTTAACCATTATTGTTACAAACTCCCACGCGCAAATTTAAACGCCGCGCCTTGCTGCGCTTGTTTTACTAGGTAAAACGCTTCTTTAAGCTGATGACGTTCTAACGAATTGAGTTTGTCTGGGTTAATGCAATTACTAGGTAACCCTTCTTCATTTATTTGCGTGCGCAGCCGAAGCTGAGTTAAAAATCGCCAACAATCTTTTAAATTATAAATATCTTCTTTGCTTAATAGTGAATACTTTAATAAAGCATCCAACCTCTCTTGGGTGTTAGCACGGCGAATGCCTACTTTTAATGCATAAAGTCGCGCTAGATCGTTAATGATCACCACCCCGCGCTTTTTAAGATCGATGTACTTATGGTGTTGCTCTGTTTTTTCGGTTTTAAAGTTATTGAATAAACCAATCGGCGCACTGTTAGCGTTAACATCGCTGGCCATTGCCGCATAAAAAAGATCGTTGCGAGAAATATGGGTCAACTCTTCACAAAACTGGCTATAGAGTGTGGTTGAGCCTTCAATAAAGCGCAGATCAAAAAAGATTTTACAGTTGAGCATTGCCTGGGGTGTGGGACTGGTGATCCACTTTAAAAACTTCGCCCCCCAATCACTAACACTCATTCGACACGCATCACTGCTAGCCATTATGTTACCAGGACAACGACGAATGCCGCACTCAACTAAGTTTTCACAAACAAATTCGCCCATCTGTTTAAAATATGCGTGCTGTTCATCGTTTAGACCATCAGGTAATAACAAGCCATTATCTTGATCTGAATGCAGTGTTTGCTCTTCGCGCGCTTGAGAGCCAAAACAAATAAAACTAAAACTGGTTGGCGCGGCGCCATGGTGTTGTTGAAATAAAAAAATTAGCCGCGAGGTCAACGCATCGGTTAAACCACTGAGTAACTTTCCGATCAGCGAAATATCATCAATATTATTTGAAAAGCCTTTTAATAGCTCAGGAATTTCTTTCGCGTAACGTTTTAAATCAGCCACATTATGGGCCTTGTAAATACGACCAATTAGCTGCACTGGGTCGCTTTTTTGTTGGCGTAGTAAGTCTGTACTGGTTATCATTCCTAGCGGTTTGTGGTTTTCGTCAAGCACAGGTAAATGATGAATATTATGCTTAAGCATTAAGTGCAGCGCTGAAAATACGCGGTTATTTTCAAATATAAACTTAGGCTTATTGGTCATAATACTATTGATAGCTTGCGCGGGATCCACTTCATCAGCAAGCACTCGGTTACGTAAATCCCGATCTGTAACTACTCCAACAAGATGCGAATTTTCGGTGATCATCATTGATGAAATCCCATGCTCTTGCATTTTTTTAGCACTATGACGGATGCTGGCATCGGGGGGCAGCGTAATCGCTTTGCGAGTCATGATCTCTGATATTTTACGCTCAGACCAGCTGTCGTTATTGCTTTTATAATGTGATGACAGCAATCGATTAGCATGAGCACGAACAAAGTATTGCTCGAATGCTTTATATTCTCGACGTAAGTAATCAAAATCCGTTTGGTCGAGCATATAGACAATGCCCTCTTTTTGTACTTCTAAACTGTTTTGTATTGAATCTCCCGTCAGTAACGAGGGATAACCAAAGTAATCACCTTGAGTTAAACGCGTTACCGTATCGCCTTGAGCATCCACTAAATCGTATAACCCGGAACGAATTAAAAATAATTTAGGCTGTTCACTGTTAAGCCATTGCGTTTGGTTTTCTCGGGTCAAATAAATACTATCGAGATGGTTAACAAAATAACTGCAGGCGCTGTCCTGTAACATTGAAAATGGTGCTTGCTTGTTAATAAACTGCGCGACTTCCTGTTGCTCACTACTCATAAATCATCCTCAATAAAAAAGCGACTTAACCTGAAATATGGTTATTTAATATAGCGATTATTTAATGTAGTCATTATTTAAACAAATAAAAAGCCCGACTTAAGTCGGGCTTTGATGCGTTATATCATTAGATATATGGATTAGTGAGCATGCGCTTCACTAGACCCTTTAGGATTACGAATACCTTCAACCATTTCTTGAATTTCAACTGGTGTCGGTTGAGTCATTTTCATAACACCTGCAGCTACTGCAAAGTTAATGATCATGCCTACTAAACCAATCCCTTCAGGTGAAATACCTAAGAACCAATTTTCTGGGCTATTAAGCTCTGGACTCACAAACTTGAAGTAGATGATGTATGCAGCAGTAAAGGTGATACCCGTTACCATGCCTGCAATTGCACCATGTTTATTCATTGATTTAGAGAAAATACCCATAATAATTGCAGGGAAGAAGCTCGCCGCCGCTAAGCCGAAGGCAAAGGCAACAACCGAGGCCACAAATCCTGGCGGGTTAATCCCAAAGTAAGCGGATATTACAATAGCAATCATCGCTGCCAACCTCGCTGCAAGTAATTCTTGCTTGTCGGTTATATCCGGTTTGAGTGTCCGTTTAAGTAAATCGTGCGATACTGAGGTTGAAATAACCAATAGTAAGCCCGCTGTAGTCGATAGCGCCGCGGCAATACCACCTGCTGCAACGAGTGCAATAACCCAGGCTGGTAAGTCGGCTATTTCAGGATTCGCTAGTACCATAATATCGCGGTCAACATTTACTTCGTTTGCGCTATTAGGGTCAGTGATTTTACCTGATGTGTAGAACATTTTGCCGTCACCATTTTTATCATTAAAGGTGATTAAACCCGTACGTTCCCAGTTTTTAATCCAAGCTGGTGCCTCTGCATACGCTGTACCACTTCCGTCTTTACCATTTATTGTGTCGATCATGTTTACACGGGCAAACGAAGCTACTGCGGGTGCTGTTGTGTAAACAATAGCAATAAACACCAGTGTCCACGCTGCTGAAATACGTGTGTCTTTAACGCGAGGAACAGTGAAAAAGCGAACAATTACGTGTGGTAAACCAGCAGTACCCACCATAAGAGCACCTGTAATTGCAAATACATCAATCATGCTCTTTGAGCCTTCAGTGTATTGGCCAAATCCAAGCTCGGTACTTAAACCATCGAGCTTATCAAGTACATACATACCTGAGCCATCACTTAGCGTGGCACCAAAGCCTGTTTGTGGGAAAAAGTGACCTGTTGCCATCATAGAGATAAAAATAGCCGGTACTAAATAAGCAAATACCAGTACACAATACTGCGCAACTTGCGTGTAAGTAATACCTTTCATGCCACCAAGTACGGCATAGAAGAAAACAATGATCATACCGATATAAACACCGGTTTCAATTTCAACTTCTAAGAAACGAGAGAACACTACACCAACACCACGCATTTGACCCGCAATGTAAGTAAAACAAATAAAGATGGCACATAAAATAGCCACTAAACGCGCTGTACGTGAGTAGTAACGGTCACCGATAAAATCTGGCACGGTAAACTTGCCGAATTTACGTAAGTAAGGCGCTAAACACATAGCCAGTAGTACATAACCACCGGTCCACCCCATTAAGTAAACACTTCCGTCGTAACCCGCAAACGAGATAATACCCGCCATTGAAATGAATGACGCAGCACTCATCCAATCAGCAGCAGTTGCCATACCATTGGCTAGTGGAGGTACACCGCCACCAGCAACGTAGAATTCATTTGTTGACCCAGCACGAGCCCAAATTGCAATACCGATATAAAGCGCAAAGCTTAAACCGACAATTATAAATGTGAGTATTTGAACATCCATTGATTAGCTCCTATTCGTCTACGCCATATTTTTTATCTAACGTATTCATTTTGAAAACGTACACAAAAATCAAAGCCACAAAGGTATAAATCGCGCCTTGCTGGGCGAACCAGAAGCCAAGTTTAAACCCAAAAAAACGTACTTCATTAAGTACATCAACCAGTAATATGCCAAAGCCAAAAGAGACCACAAACCATACTGCTAATAATTTAAACAGTAATGAAATGTTTTCTGCCCAATAAGCTTTTGCTTGTTCTTCATTTTTAAAAGCCATTTTTATTTTCCCCTTTAAACATCACGATTGTGATGGGTGGTTTTTTATATTCGTTAACCAATTTAGCAATGCAATTCAAATATTGAATTGCGACAATAGTCGTAACAACATATTAACGTTTTCGTAAACTGCGTTTGATCAATTAGCAAACAACTCATGAACCACTTGAATTTCAGTAGCTTAATGAATTTTGATAACTGAAGTTTTTAGCCAAATTAAAACAAACCGTGGGAATAAGACATTAGTCTAACTAAATAGACAAAAACAAATTAACCCTTAAATATCATAGCTTTATTTTATTTATAGATAACATAAACAAAATGTATACCCCCTACTTTATTTGCAGCTAGGTATTGTTAATAAGCAAACTCCAACTGGCGCTCGCATCTTGAAATAGTTTGGGTATAGTTATGACAAATTATAAAAACACTCTACGAGGTTAAATAAACATGACAGCTGTACTACTCATTGTTGCCTTTGGCTACATAGGCGTGCTGTTTTGGCTGGCAAATTGGGGTGATAAGACCACCCCACTTGCCAAGCGCATTAGTCATCACCCATTTGTGTATTCATTTGCATTGGGGATTTATTGTACTTCGTGGACTTACTATGGCTCGGTAGGTACCGCTGCTACTAGTAGTTGGAGCTTTTTGCCTATTTTATTAGGACCCGCCTTACTGTTTTTTTTCGGCCAAGGCTTTTTACGTAAACTGGTATTGGTGAGTAAAAAACAAAATATCACCACTATTGCCGACTTTATTTCAGCGCGTTACGGCAAACGCCAAACCACTGCAATTATGGTGACCATTATTGCCTTATTGGCCACTATTCCTTACATCGCATTGCAATTAAAAGCGCTTAGTTCCAGCTTTTTACTTTTGCAAAATAGTAATCAAATATCTGGGGATATTTTGGCGTTATCAGCCACTTTAATGATGGCACTATTTGCTATATTTTTTGGCACGCGCAAAGTTGATGTAACCGAGTACCGCTCAGGCTTAATGCTTGCTGTGGCGTTTGAGTCGCTAATAAAGCTGTTTGCTCTGGCTGCTGTAGCAGGGCTTGCAATATATAGCTTATTTAATTTACCCGCAGAAAGTTCTGGCCAAGTCGCCGAGTCAATTTGGCTGCATTGGGCGCAGTTTGACTTTTTTAGCTTTAACTTTGTAGGTCAGTCGCTGATGGCGGCGGCCGCTATTATTTGTTTGCCACGGCAATTTCATGTCACCGTGGTTGATAACCAAGATAAGCGCCATTTATTTACTGCTCGCTGGGCTTTTCCATTGTACTTGTTATTGACCGCTGCAATGATTTTACCTATAGCCACCGCTGCTATTCATCCAGAAATTGGTCGTAGTTTATCACCTGACAGCTTTGTACTGGCACTGCCTATGCTGCACGATAACGCTTTTTTAACCACCTTTGTGTTTATAGGTGGGCTTTCTGCTGCCACAGCCATGATTGTTGTTGCAACGCTTACGCTAAGCACCATGATCTCCAACGACGTGGTGCTACCCTTAATGTTGCGTCGTAAATTTAAACGTAATTTAATCACCAGCAGCTATAAATCCCGCATTTTATTGGTGCGCCGCTTTACCATTGCTGGGGTGCTTATTTTAGCCTACTTCTATCAGCAATGGTTTGGTAGTGGCAGTGCGCTGGCCAGTATGGGGTTAGTGGCTTTCTCATTGGTGTCGCAATTATTGCCTGCTATTGTGGGTGGGTTATATTGGCGAAAAGGCCATGCTTATGGTGTTTATGCCGGGCTACTCGCAGGGGTCATTTGTTGGGTACTGTTTTTAATGCTGCCTATTTTAGAAGCCCCTAACCCACTAGACAGTGAGCTACAGCAAACGCTTATAACTAGAGGCACCTTAATCGCGTTGTTTGCTAATATTGGCTGTTACATTAGCTTTTCACTAGGAGCTGAAGAGCGCTTAATTGATAAAATTCAAGCGGCGGCATTTGTTAATCCCAAAGATCAGGCCATTTTATCTCGTCGCTTAAATAAAAACGTAAAAGCCACGGTATACGACTTTAAAATTTTACTGCAAACCTTTTTAGGCATTCAGCGTAGCCAACAAATTTTATCGCATTACGCACTTCATCATGATTTAAACGACAACAACGCACACCCTCGCGCTGACTTTATTGCCTACTGCGAACGCGCACTGACAGGCGTATTAGGTGCTTCCTCTGCGCAAGCACTTATTCATACAGTATCATCTGGGAAACGCATGGCGTTTGAAGAAGTGGTAAACTTTTTTGATGAAACCACACAGGCACTGCAGTTTAATCAAAACTTATTATTTACTTCACTAGAAAACTTAAGCCACGGACTCTCTGTGGTGGATAAAGATCTCAACCTCGTTGCTTGGAATAAGCGCTACAGCGAAATGTTTAATTACCCTGAAGGTTTTTTACAAGTTGGCCAGCCCATTGAAGAAATAATCCGTTATAACGCAGAGCGCGGTGAATGCGGCCCCGGTGAAATTGATCGCCATGTTGATAAGCGTGTTCAGCATTTAAAAAATGGCAGTTCACATCACTTTATTCGCCATCGTCGTAATGGCCAAGTTTACGAAATGATAGGCAACCCATTGCCTGATGGGGGGTTTGTAACAAGCTTTTCTGATATTACCAATCATATTAGTACGCAAAATGCGCTCGAAGAAATCAATATGGACTTAGAAAACCGTATTGAAGCGCGTACCCAAGAGGTGCAAACCATTAATAGTAACCTGCAAGCACAAATCGATAGTCGCGTACAAACAGAGCAAGCACTTACTTTAGCCAAACGCGAAGCAGAACAGGCAAATGATAGTAAAACCCGCTTTTTAGCACTGGCTAGCCATGATATTTTACAGCCGCTCAATGCGGCACGATTATACCTCGCCGCCATTGATGAAACTCAGTTAGATAGCACCAATAAAAATAACTTTAATAAGCTAGGTGATAGCCTCGATTCCACCGTGCATTTAATGTCGGCTTTATTAGAAATTGCCAAGCTAGAGCAAGGGGCGATGACCCCAAATCCTCGTCACTTTTGCATTGATGATATTTTAGACCCCCTTAAAAGCGAATATGCGATTTTATCGAGCGATAAAGGGCTTTCATTTAAAGTGCGTTCAAATAAACAAATAGTACACAGCGATATTACTTACTTGCGTCGAATACTACAAAACTTGCTGTCTAATGCGATTAAATACACCGAAAATGGCCGTGTATTAATTGCTTGTAGAAACAGAAAACACAGTTTACGGATTGAAGTATGGGATACCGGCCCTGGCATTAGCGGTATTGAACAAGCAAAAATATTTAACGACTTTTACCGAATTGAAGCGGGCGATAATAAAGGCGTTGGCTTAGGTTTAGGGGTGGTTAAACGTATGGCTGATTTATTGAGCCTGCCGATTGATGTGGTTTCAGTACCTAATAAAGGCAGCCGATTTAGCATTGAAGTGCCTTATGGTGATGCGCAATTAGTACAGCAAAAACAAAGCAGTCAAAATATAGTCGACAACCGCGCCGCGATAAATATTATTGCCGTTGACGACGACCCTGAAAACCTTGCCGCCATGGCCAGCCTAATGAAGCGCTGGCAGGCAAATTACACCCTATTCGATAAAGTGGACGCGGTGTTAACTTATGCAAAAGAACAAAGCGCACCTGATGTTATTTTAATGGACTATCAGTTAGGTAATGATTGGGATGGGATTACTGTAATTAAAGCACTACGCGAGATTTGGCAAAGCGATATTCCGGCTATTTTAATTACCGCTGTGCGTGACACCGAGCTAAAACAAACCACCAAAGCCGAAAATATTCATTACCTGAGTAAGCCAGTAAAACCAGGCAAACTTAAAGCACTGCTGAATCACAGTACTTGACGATTAATAAGAGTTTAAGCCCAGTAAGTACTGGGTTAACTATGACTGCGCTTTCTGAGTTTTTGAAACAACCAACTAAGCCCGACTAACGAAAGCCCTAAACCAATAAACGATAATGCCTTTAAAAGCCCAGTTAAATTTGCCATATCAATTAAAAATACTTTAACGATTACTGCACCAAGAATACCTAAACCAACATTTTGCAGTAACCGCTGCTGTTTTAAATGCCCGGCTATCACCACCAGTGCACCGAGTAACAACCAAATAACCGAATAGCTATATAGTTCGGCATCACTGGTTGCTTTATCAAGATAAATAAAGCCACCTTGCCAATATTGGCGGATCAAGGTATTGATAGCTAACAGGGCTAATAAACCAGACACACCGAGTGTAATTTGACTCAATTTAGCATTTAACGGTTTAACTAAACTCGCTAACCATAACGCCAGCAGGCTCGGGACGAACCAAATTAAAAGTATCCAGTTAAATATTGGTGTTTCACCAACATAAAGACGCATTAATAACGGATTATCATCCAACGTTGTATTGATTAACAACAAGCCAGCTAACGCTGATAAAATAAAACCTGCAGTGCGGTATAACTTACCCAGCTGCCCTGCACTTTGCGCGCGATATAAATAAACGCAGCCTAAAGCAAGCAAGTTACAACTGAGCAATACTTGTTCATAAAAACTTAAAGAAAACAGCTGAGGGTAGTGACCTACCAGTTGATAACTGGTTTCGGTTGTCACAAATAACGCTAAACAATGCAGTGCTGCTCCTTCAAGCCATATTTTTAGTTTTGAAGTATTAAAACATTTAGCCGCTGCAAAAAATAACCCAATACACAGCGGGTAAACAACTAAGCTCCAATGCAAACCAAATATGCTTAGCTCATCATAACTAGGCGTCCACGGCGATAAGGTAAGGCGTAAAAGTAATGCTGCCACAAGGGCTTTTATTGGCCAGTGTGGCATAGCCACATTGTATTTTTTTATCAGTAAGCTCAGCAGTAATACTTGAACAGCCAGTGCAATGGTAAGGCCGCTATCACTCAGTAACATTGTAATTGCTAAGGTGATATTGGCGTTTGCCCCCACCCAATAACTAAAACGCTGCCATAAAGTTGTATTATTTTGTGTAAATTTAATTAACGCCGCACTCATTAAACATAGCAATACCGCCCAAAGTGGATAAGCGGTTGCTAAAGCCGTATTTGGGATCAGCGCATACAAAGTGCCCACCAATACAAACAAGCTTAATGAAGCAAGCAAATGAAAAGCTAATCGTTTTGGGTATTTATTACCAAAATAGAGTCCATAGCCACTTAACCCAAGAGCAAGTAATAAGCCTAGCCCGTATTCTTTTTTAAAAATGAAAAACGCGTCATCAAAGGCATAAGTTTGTTTAGCGCTGACCACTAGTAACAGCGCAACCACTAAAGAGACCCCCTGCCATACATCCCAACGACTATTTTTTAACACTAAAAATAGTAACAAAGCGATGCTTAATAACGCTACGATTTGCCATTGTAAATTAAACACACTCAACAGCATGGCAATCATTAAAGGAGCAATAAATGCCAGTAACAAACCGTGGTCTGGAAATAAATTAACTAACCGTTTAAAGCTGTGCGGGCGTACTTCAAGGGTGTTAAAGCCCAAGCCTAAGCGTGCAATAGCGATTAATCCTAAAATACTTAACAACGCAAAAGCGCCTATTAACCACACTGTGTCGTAGTTAAATAGAGTGAGTCCAACCAAGTACCAGCCAATATGCCCTACCCATAGTAAATACCACAACCACACTCGCTGTACTTTATGTGCCACAACTGCTGCGGCAACACTCACAAGGGCAACATAAATAAGCAAAGAAAATAACTGCCCACTGCCCGTATTTACCCAAACAGGGACACTGTAAGCGCCTATAATGCCTATTACAGCAAGTAAAGGGCCTAGCTTTATTGCCATTGCACTAGCACACACAGCAATAACTGCTAAGCCAATAAATGCCCACTCAGCACTTAGCATGCTAAAGCTGTTATAGGCCAAAAACATTAAGGCAAAACAAGTCATAAAGCCGCCACTGGCAAGGGCTGCAGGAATGTAATTATTAAAGCCTTCAAAAACGATACGTTTATAATGTAAATAATACGCAGCTGCAATTAAGCCAATGCCAAATAATCCACCGGCACTGAGCCTCATTGCAGGTGAAAGTAGCCCCGCCTCTAAACTGTATTTTGCTAAAAACACGCCACCTAAAGCCAAAGCAATAGCACCAATCCAGGTCATCCAGTTTTGTTCAAAGCCTGCACGTAATTGTTTAAAAAGCAGTTCAATACTCGATGGTTTTTTAGTTATCGTTTTACGAGGTGGTGGAGGTTTAATGCTCGCTGGTTTATTAACAGCAGCAGGAATATCTGAGCGGTTTAGAGGTATTGCGTTATCTACTTGAGGGTCAGCGGAGGATTTTTCATTTTTTGCTGCATTTGAGCTTAACTCGAACTGTAATAGTTTTAGTTTTAATACTGCAACCTCTTGTTTAAGGGTGTTCAATTGCACTAAGGCCACTAATCCACAAATAGCCCCTGCAACAATCGCAATAGATACAATAATTGCTAATCCGATTAACTCATCCATACAGTCCCTTTTTTATCTCGCAACACAAGTCCCCAAAAACAGCATGAGCGAAATCTATTTTATAAAATTACTATGTTTAAGCAACCTCAAGGCGATCACGGCCTGCTTTTTTAGCTCGGTATAATGCCTGATCTGCACGTTTCATTACATTTTCAAAGCTCTGATCGCTGCTACGGTGCGCAATACCGATACTAACCGTTAAAGAACGCTGATTTTGTACTGTAATAGTGCGAGCAGTTTCTAGAATAGTCTGCGCAAAGTTAAGCACTTCATCAAGCTCATAACTAGGTAGGTAAGCGGCGAACTCCTCACCGCCTATGCGAGCAAAAATATTTTCATTTTTAAAGAGGTAGTTCACTTTATCTGCGAACTGTTTAAGCACCTGATCGCCCACATCATGGCCAAAATCGTCATTAATACGTTTGAAATGATCAAGATCTATGATTAAAACAGTGTAAGGATTATTAACAACCTCCTTCACATGCTGATAAAAACAGCGTCGGTTATACACTTTAGTTAAATCATCTATGATAAATTCTTGCGCCAACCGAGTGTGCATTCGCTGCATAAAGTGCATGGTTTTAAATAAACCATAAACGGTAATTAACATACCCAATGTGCGACATAAATCCTCTACGTAATTGCTTATCCAAAGAGGCTGATGTATTACTTCATCAAGCACATCGGCAGTAGATGCTACAATCCATAACATTAAACCGATACTGACATACACGTAGGCTTTTTTAGCTAATTGTGAACATTGCACCATAAAGAAAATTGTAAAAATAACCACTAAGTTAATAAAGTCAGTGGTAAAGCCGTAGAGATTTTGCTTGAAATCCAATAAAGGAAAGCGCATTAACGAAAAAATTGAAAAGCCAATAATAAACGCCAGCGTAGCTAAAATTAACAGTTTGTTTAATCTGGTAATTTTTACAAAACGGCTGAGCTTGAGGCTCACTTTTTCCGGATTCATCATAGGCTGTATTTAAACTTATTATTGTTGCTAAAAACTATACCATAAACTAAAACTGATTAATTTAAATTAATGTGCTAACACCCCAGCCAATTGCAACTAAAATAGTTAACCCAATCATGGTCTTAGTTTTGTGCTTGCTGATAATACGTTCAGCTTGATTGCCCGCATAATACACCACTATTGCTAAACCAAAATAACGTATAGAGCGAGCAATAGCGCTTGCTAATAAAAACAGCGCCAGAGAATACTTAGTTGCGCCAGCGGCTAGCATCGCAATTTGAAACGGAATAGGCACGATGCCTAGGCTTAATACAAACCAAAATCCTTGTGCCTGCATTTTTTGTTTTACGTTTTCAAACTGCTCAGGGCTTGAGAATGTATTGATAACCCAATCGCCAATTATATCAAATAAGTAATAGCCTAAAGCATAGCCAAATAGCGCACCTACAATACAGCCTAGTGTTGCCATAAGGGCAATTTGCCAGAGCTTTTCTCGTCGTGCTTGCATAAGTGGTACCAGCACCGCCTCGAGTGGAATGGGCACTATGGTGGATTCTAAAAATGAGGCGATAGTAATCCCACCCAACATATTTTTAGACTCAATAAACTGACGTGTTTTTTGCTTGAGCTTTTTTTGTATAGCCATAAACGTCCTGTTAGCAATTAGGTAAGTGACTAAATCATCTCATAATAAGGTTAATGCTACCTGAAGAAATACAGTCAACATAGTAATCATTATAAGACTGCTTTATTATCTTTATATACCATTATACTTTTAAAATTTTCACAATATGCAAACTGCTCGCTACATTCCCTTTAGAAAACACGACATCATTACAATGTGCGCCAAAGAGCTTAATAAAGACCAACAAACTTCTTTTAAGCAGCTTTGTGAACTTTTAGCCAGCTTAATTCACTTTCAGTACCATGGCACACTTGAGTCATTAAAAAACAATTACGCGCCTTTTGATCCAAATAGCGATACTCGTTTAATAAACAGCGTGACTGATGAGCAAAAAGCTCAATGCCAACGAGATTTTGCTAAAGATTTCGCCAACGTATTAAATGCGGCTAATTTTGAAGTGATCACCCATCAAGACCTACAAGATGCATTAAACGAAGAATCGCTTTTTAAAGTTCGCCTTGAGGTAGAGTTTGAGGATTTTGAAGAAGTGGTTTTTTATCGCAGAGGCGAGTCGCAACTCACCGAAACCATAACCAGCTTTTGGGGGTTACGTAAAAAGCCACTGCATTTTACCAACTACGACCGCGTAGCAGTATTTATTCGCTTTAAAGATAAAGCCTATTTTGAATCAAAAAACAAAATACCTATGGGGTTTGAGCCCAGCTCAACCATAGTAAAACTATTTCAAAATGTGCCAAAAGCTGACTTAGAAATGCTATTTCCTAATAGCGAAGTACGAATGCGCTCTATTGATAAAGTGATTATTGGCTCATCGGCACTTATTGGCGGTGCGGTAGTATTAGTTACCAAACTGGGCGCCTCATTACTTTTACTGTTTGCTTTGTTTACATTTTGGGGAGGGTTTAGTGATAAAGCCGTTACCATGACTCAGCAGCACTTTATTACGTTAGCCATTGGTATTGGCGTATTTGGCAGTTTTGTGTTTAAAGAGTGGAGTAAATTTAAAAACCGTAAAATTAAATTTATGAAAGCGCTGAGCGATAATCTGTACTTTAAAAACCTTGATAACAACGCGGGTGTTTTTCATACACTAATAGACGCCGCCGAAGAAGAAGACATAAAAGAAGCCCTACTGGCCTACACTTTTTTACTAAAATCTAAAAATGGCTTAAGTGCTCACGCACTTGATGAGCAGATAGAGACGTGGTTTAAAAGCAAGTACCAATGCGAGCTAGATTTTGAAATTAGCGACGCGCTTGAAAAGCTTGAACGTATGCATTTAGTAACTTGCACAAACACCCTATATAACGCGGTAAATCTAGAGCGCGCAAAAGCCATATTAGATGAGCGCTGGGATAGCCTATTTCAATATAACTAAGCAACTCCTTACTTAACAAAAAAGCAGCTGACACTTCAGCTGCTTTTTACGTTATTACCTAATTTAGGCTGTTTGCTGCTTTTTAAATTTTGCATGCACTAATTTATAAAGTGCTGGTAAAATTAACAATGTGAGCAAAGTGGATGACATAATTCCACCTACCACCACGGTTGCCAAAGGCCGTTGTATTTCAGCGCCGGTACCGGTATTTAGCGCCATAGGAATAAACCCTAAACTAGCCACAAGCGCGGTCATTAGCACTGGGCGTAATCGCTGTAATGCCCCGCTATGTATTGCATGGTATAAGCTTAATCCCTCATTTCGTAACTGCTTAATAAACGACAGCATCACCACACCGTTTAATACCGCAACCCCACTTAGAGCAATAAATCCCACACCCGCTGAAATAGAAAGCGGCATATCTCGTAGCAATAATGCTAATACCCCACCGGTTAGTGCCAGTGGTACGCCACTGAATATAATCAGTGAATCACGCAGCGAGCCAAAGGCACTATAAAGTAAGCCAAAAATAAGCAATAAAGTCACAGGCACTACCAACGACAAACGCTTACTCGCCGATTGTAATTGCTCAAACGTACCGCCGTATTCAAGCCAATAACCACTGGGTAGGTTAAGTTGTGCGTTCATAGTCGCTTGGGCATCGCTTACAAAGCTGGCTAAATCGCGTCCTGTTACATTAGCTGTTATTACCACATTGCGCTTGCCGCTTTCGCGATTTATTTGATTAGGGCCTTTTTCAATACTGATTGTAGCCACTTCTCCAAGCGGTACAAATGCAAGCTCAGGGTTACTACTTTTAGGTAACGCAATAGGTAAACGCGCAAGCACAGAGACATCATCAGACCAACGCTTATCTAAGCGTACTAATAACGAAAAGCGCTTATCACCCTCATAAATTAGCCCTGTTTGCACTCCACCAAAAGCAGCGGCAAGGGTTTGTTGAATGTCGTTTACGGTTAATCCTAATAGCGCCATATGGTCTCGCATTGGGGTAACAGAAAGTGTGGGCAAGCCCTCCATTTGCTCTAAACGAACATCAGTAGCACCGGTAATATTTCGCATTAAACCAGTGGCTTTTTCGCCAAACTGTTTAAGTATGGCTAAATCGTCACCGTAAATACGCAGCGCTACATCGGCACGCACACCGGCAATTAACTCGTTAAAGCGCATTTCTATAGGCTGGGTAAATTCATAGTTATTACCCGGTATCTCATTCACACGATGACGAATTTGCTGCACTAACGCGTCTTTACTTAGTGACGGATCAGGCCATTGCTCACGCGGCTTTAACATTAAAAAAGTGTCGGCAACGTTAGGTGGCATAGGATCGCTGGCGACATCTGCAGTGCCAATCTTTGAAAATACGTTCGCAATTTCAGGCTGCTCTAATAAAGCCTGCTCCAACTGCTTTTGCATTTGCACCGATTGTTCAATACCGGTGCCAGTAATACGCAACGCATGCATTGCAATGTCACCTTCATCTAGCTGCGGTAAGAATTCGGCGCCCATATTTTTAACTTTAAAGCCAAGCACTAATACTAAAACCGTGGCAATGCTCACCATCACCCACGGTAATTTAAGCGATAAGTTAAGCAGTGGCTTGTAGATTTTTTTAACGCCACGCATTACTGCGTTTTCGCTTTCATCTACTTTACCACGCACAAATACGGCAATAGCCGCTGGCACAAAGCTGACAGCAAAAATAAGTGCACCTATTAACGCGGCAACCACGGTAAACGCCATAGGCTGAAACATTTTTCCCTCAACACCACTGAGCGCAAATAGCGGTAAATACACCAACATAATAATTAAAATACCAAATACGGCGGGGCTAAACACTTCTTTGGTGGCTGAAGTGACAACCTCTAAACGCTCACTGAGCGTAAGTAAGCGGCCATGTTTATGTTGAGCCATCCCTAATTGACGAAGGCAGTTTTCAACCACAATCACCGCGCCATCAACAATTAATCCAAAGTCGATTGCACCTAAGCTCATTAAGTTACCCGAGACTCGATTACCCACCATGCCAGTAATAGCAAATAGCATGCTCAGCGGAATAACCATGGCGGTAATAAGCGCACCAGTGATATTCCCAAGCAATAACAACAGAATAACGATGACCAATACCGCACCTTCAAACAGGTTTTTTTGTACTGTGGCGATGGTTTTATCAACCAGATTGGTGCGGTCATAAACAGGCTCAATAATAACCCCTGCAGGTAAACTTTTTTGTACTTGTATAAGCTTATCAGCCATGGCTTTGGCAACCACACGGCTATTTTCACCAATTAGCATCATCGCCGTGCCTAATACGGTTTCCTCGCCATTATAAGTAGCCGCGCCAGTTCTGAGTTCTTTTCCTAAGTATACATTTGCCACGTCTTTAATTCGTACAGGAGCATCATCACGCTTAGCAATAACGGTGTTTGCTATATCCGCTAATGTTTTTAATTGCCCAGGGGAGCGCACTAAATATTGGCCGTCAAAGCGCTCTATATAACCGGCTCCGCGATTGCTGTTATTAAGCTCAAGTGCACTAATAACATCCTTGATTGTTAGCTTATAAGCGATGAGCTTTTCTGGTATGGGCGCAACTTGGTACTGGCGCTCAAAGCCACCTTGGCTATTTATTTCGGTTACGCCTTTTACTTTTAAAAGCTGCGGACGAATAACCCAGTCTTGTAAAGTACGTAAATCTTCGGCGCTGTAAGGCATACCATCACTTTTTAACGCATCGGGTTTTGCATGCACGCTATAGGTAAATATTTCACCTAAACCACTGGCAATAGGTCCAAGGTTTGGCTCAACATTATTAGGTAAATCGGCGCGAATACTTTGAATACGCTCACCAATTTGTTGACGCGCCCAATAAATATCGGTGCCTTCATCAAAAATAATGGTTACTTGAGAAAGCCCATAGCGAGAAAGCGAACGGGTATAATCAAGCTTAGGAATACCCGCCATCGCTGTTTCGACTAAGTAAGTGATACGCTGCTCAACTTCAAGCGGCGTAAAACCAGGCGCTTTAGAGTTAATTTGCACTTGTACATTGGTAATATCGGGTACAGCATCTACCGCTAAGTTTTGGATGTTATACACACCAAACCCAGCAAATAAAAATGTTAGTGCCAGTACCATCATGCGGCGTTTAACCGCAAAAGAAACAATCCAGTTAATCATGGTACCTCCTAGTGTGCGTGACTTGCGCCGCTTTTTAAAATGTCGGCTTTGATCACATAGCTATTGGTTGTGACGTACTCGTTACCTGGGCTTAAACCCGCGATCACTTCAACCCACTCGCTACTTTTTGCGCCTAAAGTAACAGGGCGTACTTCAAATACACTATTTTTACGCACAAACACACTCGTCATACCATTAAACTCTTGAATAGCCTCAGGCTTTACACGCACGCGGGCATTAACTTTATCGATACTGACATCACTATTAACATGCATACCTGGACGCCAATGACCATCTGGGTTATTAAGCTCAATACGGGCACGTGCAATGTGCCCGCCAGTCATCATAGGTGCTATAAAAAACACCTTACCTTGGGCATTTAAATGATGATGTAAATCGTAAACGATAGCGCTTTGACCAATGGCTAGGTTTTCAATATTTTCAGGAAAGGCTGAGAGCTCAACCCATACTTTATCAAGGTTCACGACTTGCATTAGCGCACGAGCACTTGCCAGTTCGCCACGCTTTAAATATTGTTCGGTTACCACACCGCTAATAGGGCTTTTAATGCTGTAGTTTTGCAAAGTTTCGCGATTGGTGACGCTGGCCAGTACATCGCCTTTTTGAACGGTTTGACCAATACTGACAAAAATATCGCTGATCAATCCGGTATATGGCGCCATAATTTCTACTGTGCCATGCTGTGTCGGTGCAATAACACCAAACAGCGTGTCGGAAATATCAACCTCGCCACTTTGTGCTATCTCTGTTTTAATGCCCGCACCTTTAATTGCTCGCTCGCTAATCACAGTGCGGCCTTCGTGCTGAGAGTACTCAAAGGTAACGCGCTCACCTTTATAATTGGCAGTAATCAAAAGCTCAAATGAATGTGGTTCATTTATAGGTTGCGTGCTAACAAGGTAGCCATTCTCACGGGTAAATTGTATTTTTTGTGGCGCTTCTACTAAGCGTTTTAAGTTCATTTCTATACTTAAATCGTTTATATCTACCGGCTGTTTTTGCTCATAACCATATACGCGCAGCTCAACTTTACCTGCCAATTCTTGCAGCTTTAACTCAAGAGTGAGCTTTTCGTTAGTTAATAAAAAGCCGCCGTGTGGACCTTGTTTTTGGGTTTGCTCTGTTTGGTCATGTTCTGCTGAGGCAAATACATGTGTGCTTGTTAAGCTAGCTACAAACGAGAGAAATACTAATAATGCGATAAAAGTGTTGTTCATGATTGAAAAGTCTCAGTTAAAGATTGGCCAGTTAAACGCTCAAGTGCGAGATGGGTCTGATATAACGCTGCATATGTGTTAATCAACGCGCGTTTAGAGTCAAAAAGAGCTTGTTGAGCATCGAGCAATTGCAACACCGAAATTTGTCCGCGTTGATAGCTTTTTAAACTTTGCTCAATGAGTGTTTGGGCTTGGGGAATAACTTGCCCAGATAACAACTGTGCCTGTAATGTCTTACCTTGGTAATAGGCATACAAAGTACGAACTTGCTGACGTAATTGAACCCGTAACAGTCCTTGCTGCTCACGTAACAATGCTAACTGACTGTTAGCGGCTTCAATATTACCGCTATTTGAGTTACTCAATTGCAACGGCATTGAAAACGAAAACAGCAACGAACTGGTATTGTTTTGCTGGTTGTAGCTCACGCCTGCACCTATATTAATATCGCTTTGCCCATTAGCTTTTTGCAGCGTTAAGTTGGCCGCTTGCTGTAAGTATTGCTGCTGTAACATAGCAAAATCAGGCGCTTGGTTAACCGCATCAAGTAACCCTTGCTCAGAGCTAAGCGGCATTAATGTATTAATATTCCCAGCTAAATCCGTGTAATCATGTTGCTTATTCCATAGCTCATTGAGCGATAAACGTGCTCGCTCAAATTCGCTATTTAGCTTAGCTTTATCAAGCTCAACTTGGCTAAGCGCATAACGCATACGGGTTACATCCGCTTGCGATACAGCGCCGGCATCAGCTCGTTGCGTTATTGCTTTAAGTGCTTGGCTTACAACCTGATGTCGTTCGCTATTGAGAGAAAGTAAAGTTTGAAATTTAAGCGCCTCGTAATACCGCTCACCAGTGGTTGCCAATAAGGCTAAACGAGTATTTTGATATTGTATTGCTTGGGCTTTAATGTTTGCCGTAGCGTAATTTATACGGCTTTGGCGTTTATCTCCAAGCTCTATAAGCTGGCTAAATGCCAAGGTTATTTCAGCGTCTTGCACACCACGTGCATCGTTTGTCCCCAGCAGATTTTCAGCTTCTATATTTAAGATAGGGTTAGGCGAAAGTGCAGCTTGAGATTTAAGCGCGCTGAGTATTTTTTGATGATAAGGGTAGCGTTTTAATAGCGGATTTTGTTGCTCGGTATTTATCAACGCTTGTTTTAGAGTTAGTGTTTTAACATTTGCAAACGCACTAAAAGCAGGCAGCGTGCACAGCATCACCACCAACATAATTGATTTTTTATTCATATAGCTTGTCCGTTTTTAATAAACAGAGTTCACTTGCAAACCATTCACAACCTACGCAAAAGATAGCGACAGTGTAAATTGCTCAGCAATCTAAACATGCCTATAACGGCCCATAAAACACTTATGTGTAGGCAGCTAAAAGCACAGTAATTAATTGAAATTAAATTAAGAACTAGCTAAATGAATTCGGTGGCGGTACGTCTGGTGGATAATGTAAGCCGTGATAGCATATCGCTAAAGTTGGTTTACTTTTCTCGGGAGTTATTGAGTGATTTGAGCTGTGGCTATAACCACTGTGGCAATGCTGGTGAGCATGTATTTCTGTTGTTGGGGCATTATCGCTATCATCAGCAGATGAACCTAGTTGCGATAATGAGCTATTTACGTGGTCAACGTCTTCTTGTAAATGGTACGCGGCGCCGTCACAGCTTATAAAGCTATGCACAAGCACAAGTAACATTACAATTAAAAAACGATTTGAACGCACAGTTAAACGAATTCCCTATTGAAACACACGATTAGATAAGCTCATTACTCATCTAAATATTATTTTCTTCAATACTGTACCTGAAAACATCAAAAAAAGTAATGCAGCAAAATAAAATTTTATTTCATTCAATCTTATTTTGCTGCAAAAAGCCGCTAACCAATGTTAGGGATCAATATTAACCGTTATTAAGCAACCGCTTGCTCTAAAATTTCACGGCTTTCTTTTAACGTAATAGCTTGGTTTTCTCCAAGGGCAACCATGCCATGCGCTTCAAGCTTGCCAATAATATTATCAATGGCAGCCGCTTTGTCATCACCATGCTCAGTAAGCTCAGTGGCTACGTCAAGGCTGTGGTAAAACGCTTCAATCGCTTGAATTGTTTGCTCTGCTAAATCGTCTGTTTGTGCAAGACCAAATACGTTTTTGCCCATTTGTTCTAGTTTTGCTTTTTTAACTGCAAATTGATTTCGCAGTAAAGAAGGCTGAACAATAGCCAGTGAGCGGGCATGATCAACACCATAGGCGGCTGTTAATTCATGACCAATCATGTGGGTTGCCCAATCTTGCGATACGCCAGAACCAATTAAGCCATTAAGTGCTTGGTTAGCTGCCCACATAAGATTTGCACGCCATGCATCGTCTTGGCTTTCAAAGTTATCACCCAATGCTTTAAGCGCTTTTAACAGTGCCTCTGCATAACCTTCTTGAACAAGTGCACCTTCTGGGAATGTTAGGTACTGCTCACAGGTATGTACCCATGCATCTACTAAACCATTTACAAGCTGGCGCTGCGGTAATGTTTTCATTACATCAGGGTCCATAATGGCAAATTTTGGTAATACTTCTGGAGATGCAAACGGTAGTTTTTGCTTCGTTGCTTCTTTGCTTACTACTGAATTTTGATTAGACTCAGAACCGGTTGCAGGCAATGTAAGTACCGCACCAATAGGTAATGCGCTGGTAATTGTATGCTTACCTGTAGGGATATCCCAACCTTCGCCATCATATACAGCAGATGCTGCAATGTATTTAACGCCGTCAATTACAGAGCCGCCGCCTACACCTAATACGAAATCGATGTCTTGTTCTTTACAAATTTTTACTGCTTGGTCTAGCACTTCAATTGTTGGGTTGGCACCTACGCCCGAAAACTCTACCCAATCAAAACCTTCAAGTGCTGCTGCAACTTCATCGTACACGCCGTTCTTTTTAATAGAACCGCCACCGTACACAACTAATACTTTTTGATCTTTTGCGATCAAATCAGTAAGTGCGGCAATTTGTTGCTGACCAAATTGAATTAAAGTGGGATTTACGTAGCTAAATTTCATTATTTTGCTCCTAAAGGGGACGGTTAATTACTAAGCACCTTATCAATTCTTAAATAAATAAAGTGTTGATAGATGCATAATAATGGCATAGTACATATATAAAAAGCCTAATAACTGCCAAAAGCTTGCCTAAAACTATCAGCGTTGTTATTTTACGCCAAATACCGTTAATTTAAGCCGCCCTTATGACGACCATCGCCACTTTGTTACAACAATACGCAGAGCATAATAAGTTGCTCAGCTTTGAAGGTACCATGGAAACAATTATTCCAGGGGTGTACTTTCATCGCGCCACCAAAAGCTCAGCGCGTCAGCCGCTTATTTATAATTCAGGTATTATTATTGTTGGCCAAGGACATAAAATTATTCACTTCCCTGAGCATCAAATACAGTATGGTGCAGGCGATTATTTAGTACTGGGAGTGCCAGTACCACTAGAATGTGAAGCGTTTACTGATAACGATTTACCAGTAATGGGTATAGCAATTGATATAAACCCAGCCATGCTGCACAAACTGGTTAACCAAATGATGCAACATAAGCCTATTTTAACTCCTTTAACACAAAGCGGAGCCGTACAAAGCGCCACTTTAGATTTAGCTATGGAGCAAGTTACCCATCGACTGTTAACAGTGTTAAACGATCCGCTTGAGGCTGAGGTATTTGGTGACGATATAGTTAAAGAATTAGTATATAGGGTGCTGTGTGGCCCTCAAGGCAACACTTTAATTGGACTTGCAATGCACGATGGCCATTACGCACGCATAGCGCGTACCTTATCAACATTACATAGTGATTATGCAAGCCCTATTACCGTAGAGCACTTAGCTGAAGAAGTGAATATGAGCGTGTCATCTTTTCATCGTGCCTTTAAACAAGTTACGTTTGAATCCCCTTTGCAGTATTTAAAAAAAGTGCGTTTAGCTAAAGCAAAAGAATTAATAACCACCTCTGGCAGTAAAGCAAATGAGGCCGCATTTAAAGTAGGCTACACCAGTGCGTCACAATTTAGCCGTGAGTTTAAACGCCATTTCAACAAAGCCCCCAGTGAAATACATGTGTGATTAAAACTAACTTACTTTTGCGCAAGTCATTATTTAAATACTTTATCATTAGACTTTGTTAATATGGCTTAAAAGTATTCGTCTACTTAGTGATGATAGATTGTACGATAAAGACAAGGAGTTTTTAGCATGTTAGGCGCTCAGGTGGTTAGGTTTAGCATTTTTATATGCGCTTTTGCTATGCTATTTAGTAGCGTTACTTATGCGCAAGAGCGTTGTCAGCTCAGCTCAAGAGCAACCAATACTTCGGTGCCTTTATCTAAAGAAGTTGCCTCAAATATTAAACTTAAAAATGGTATTAATCATCTTGAATTAAGCTGTAACTTAAAGCAAGGCGGGGTATTTTCATTTACTCGCCCTGCACTTAAAGACTTTTCGTGGCAGCAAAATTCAGCATATAAAACACCTTTAAAAACCAATCAGATGGCAATTTTAATGGACCCAGGCGTTTTTACTGCACAGCTTATGATTACCACTTCTGCGGCTTATACCCCACGCTTTACTTGGTCAGATACACAGCCTTTTGTCGAAAAAATTCAACGCTACAACCTTATTTTTGGCATTTTTTATGGTCTTTGCGCCACGCTTATTTTTTATGCACTAATTATAGGTCACGGCATAAAAGACCCTCTTTTTAAACTGTATGGCATTTATATTTTTTGCATCGCTAGCTTTATATTCTTTCAAGAAGGACAGCCTTATTTATTTAAACAACAGCACTACTCTGCGTACGTTAGCCATTTTTATACGTTAAGTATCGGTTTAACTATAGTGAGTGCCACATGGTTTATGAGCGCTATATTGGAGCTACCTAAATACTTTCCTAAGATAAGTAATACACTAAAAGTAGCCGCCTTATGCGTACTGACTTTATGCTTACAAAAAATAGCGCTCGATCTACCACTTATAACCAATATTACCTCTGCAGTAACAGGCTATTTATCATTATTTATTGTCATCACTATTTTTATCCTCAGCGCCATACAAACAAAGTACGGTGTTAATGAAGCAAGCTTGGTATTTATAGCACTGGCAAGTGTGTGTATTAGTATGATTTTTAGGGTACTACTAACCGATTACAGCCCTTTCATTCAACGCTATGGATTTGTTATTGCGTTTACAATTGAATCTTTATTACTTGCTATTGCAGTCGGTAGACGAATTCAAAGATTGAGTTATGCAAAAAAACAGGCTGAACGACACGCTAACTTTGATCATTTGTGCCATATATACAATCGTCGCGGATGGAGCTTAAAAGCAAACGACTTACTAGCAGAGCATAAGCAACGAGGAGGCGTTTTGTGCTTTTTATACATAGATTTAGACCGTTTTAAAGCAATTAATGATACTTATGGTCATGATGTGGGCGACAAAGTACTGTGCAAAGTTGCAGAGTCTCTTAGTCAACATATGCGCAGTGAAGATGCCGTTGGTCGCTTAGGGGGCGATGAATTTGTGGCCATGGCATTGTTTAATAGCAACGAAAAAATTAACCAGCGAGTTAACACCTTAGAACAAAAATTAAACCAGTTAACTATAGAGCATCAGGGCCATACCATTTCTATTTACGCCAGTGTTGGGCAAACTAGCTATACTCAGCCACCCGATAACTTAGACACAGTTTTAAAAGCAGGTGATGAAGCAATGTATAAACAGAAATTACAAAGAAAGGCAAAGCAAGCTGAAAAAATAGTAGTAGCCGCCGTTTAAAGGCATAAAAACGTGAGCTAGCCAGTAAGGCTAGCTCTGCTATAGCCTTAGCTTAACCCTTTTTAAATAGAACCTCAGGATTAACCATAGTTTTCATTTCAAGCACGTTACCGTTAGGATCTTCAATAAAAAACGTTTCTTGTTCAAACTCATCACCAACAAAACGACGGTAAGGTTTATCTAAATATTCAAGACCGGCATCAGCAATACGTTGCTTTAATCCTTGAAACTCACTTTCTGATAAATGAATACCAAAGTGTGGAACAGCCACTGCCCCCATATCAACATCATGACGTACCGTAGGTAAACGCTCAACACTTTGATGTAGAGTTAATTCGTTACCCCAAAAATCAATGTCTACCCATCGTCCCGCTTCACTATTGCCGGTTTTACAGCCGAGTACGTCACAGTAAAACGTTTTCGCTTTTTCAAGATCGCCAGCGGGGATAGCCAGATGTAAACAGTTAGACATAAATTACCTTAGGTTATAACTTTTAATATATGAAATATGCTGCATTATACATAATTTGCAATTTATAGAACATTAACAGTGTTATTTTTAGTCATTCATTGCATATCGCTAATTTTCAACAGTAATAATTCACCTTTTAGCTGTGATTTATCGATTTTAGTCTTAAATATCAGTTTTTAACTATTAAAGCTAAAACTGATACATTATGATGTGCGCGCCATGACTAAATTCATACTTTTAAAATTCATCACTTTTTTTATCGGCTGCTTGTCGTGTTTTTTAATGCATACCACATTCGCATTGCCTATTGTTGTATCTGCCGGTTTAACGGGGCTTATCGGTTCATTTATTCCATTCCCTGCAGATTACAAAAACCATCCCTATTCAGCTATTTATGCAGGCAGTTTTGCCGGTATGTGCTCCACTAGTTTAATTAATGAATACTGGGAAATTGCGATTATTTCTGCCATTGGTGCTGTTTTATACACACTCACCATTAATGTATTTGCGGGGTTTGGCGGACGATTAGGTAGCATTGCATTTGCTAGCGTCGCCTTATTTGTTTTGGCCAAGGAGTTAGTAATATGACGCTTATTTATCCGCTACTTGCTTTGCTAGGGGCGTTTTTAACCTTTTACTTGGCTAAACATAATCGCTTTGATGGGATCCGAGCCTCTGCAGCTCTATCGATTATTGCCTATTTGATTTTTGCGCAGCTGAGCCTTAACGCTGAGCTATATAGCATCGTTTTTTTTGGCGGCACATTTATTGGAATGAGTGCTCCCCACCGTTTTGGTGTGTATACGCTTGCCAGTTCAGCAATTATATTTTCACTGTTTTTTGCCTATCTAGTGCCTATTCTTGATGGTTTTGGTGGCGCTTTGGGAATTAGTGCATTTCTATCTGTGTGTATTTGCCATGTATTTATTTTACTTGGCGCACCACGCAGTAAAAAAACTAACATTTAAGCGTTTTCTTGAATAAAAATTCAATAAAATCTTACACCTATTAAATTGTATAAAAATAACCCATGTTTTTTTGATCAACACTGTTAATAGCTTCGTAGTATTCACAAAGCTGTAACACTGTAACATTCGATTAAAGGAACAATTATGAATAAAGTATTTAAGCTCGGTGCTATCATACTTCCCTTGTTACTTATTCAAGGCTGTAGTAGTGATGACGATAACAACGCTCCAGTAACTGTAGACCCACAACCTGCCGTCTCAGTCTTTGACGCCGCACAGGACTCTGAAGAGTTCACCACTCTTGTTGCAGCACTAGAAGCAACCGGTCTAGATGAAACTCTCGATGATTTAACTACCAGCTATACTGTATTTGCCCCTACCGATGATGCATTCGCTTTATTAGGCGAAGAGACCATTAATAGCTTATTAGCTGATACAGACACCCTAAGTTCTATTTTAACTTACCATGTGATCGCTGGCAGAGTAGACGCGCAAACAGCTATTGGCTTAGCGGGCAGCACTGTAGAGACTGTTAACGGGCAAAACATTGCTTTATCTTTAAATGGTGAGAATTTATTAGTAAATACCAGCACAGTAACAATGACCGACATTGTGACCGACAACGGAATCATTCATGTTATTGACGCGGTGCTCACACCAAAAACAGTGCCAGAAACAGCACCAACTAATAATATCATTGAAACAGCTCAACAAGCTGGCAATTTTAGTACATTACTTGCTGCTCTTGACGCTGCATCCCTTACTTCAGCACTTGCCGATGAATCATCAGAATTTACCGTATTTGCCCCTACGGATGCTGCATTCGAGGCAATTGGTAGCAACTTTTTAAACACGTTACTGGCTAATCCCACCGTTTTAGCCGATATTTTGAAGCAGCATGTGCTTGTAGGATCAGTTGATTCTGTTACTGCAATGTCTCTTAACGGTCAATCAGCAGAAACGCTACTTGGCAATACCCTTCCAGTGGCGATAAACGCAGAAACAAACATGCTATCGTTTGGCGGAGCCAATATTGTAGTAAAAGATATTATGACCACTAATGGTGTCATTCATGTAATTGATTCGGTTATTATTTCTGATGTTACTTTACCTCAAAGTACTAACACAATTGCTGACATAGCGAGCGCTGATGGTAACTTTACGACTCTTCTCGCGGCTCTAACAGCAACAGGCTTAGATACACTAGTTGCCGACCTAGATAATACTTTTAGTGTATTTGCTCCTACAGACGCTGCATTTGCTGCACTCGGTCAGGATACAATTAATGCGCTACTAGCTGACACAGATACGCTTCGTGATATTTTGCTGTACCATGTTTTTCCTGACGCAACAGTTTTATCAGATGACGCAGTAAGTATTGCCAATAGTAACAGCAACAAGATAGAAATGGCCAATGGCGACATGGCAGCTATTTCTTATGTAGACAGCTCACTATTTATCAATGATTCAGCAATCACAGAGGCAAATGTAACCGCCAGTAACGGCGTTATTCATGTATTAAATAAAGTGATTATGCCACCGGCAGAAGTTGGGACTCCGACTAAAACAATTGCTACTGTGGCTACTGAAACACCCGCATTATCTACTTTGGTCACTGCACTACAAGCAGCATCACTAGTAGATACCTTTAACGATACCACTCAATCATTTACGGTATTTGCACCAACAAATGCTGCATTTAGCAAAATTCCTACGGCTGATTTAGAGGCTTTATTGGCTGATACGACAGCACTAACAGGTGTACTGACTCAACATGTTTTAGGCGCTCAAGTAGGCAGTACTGATGCGTTTGCAGCCAATGGTAAAACGGTGACCACCCTTGCTGATAACATGCTAAGTGTAAACGTTGTAGACTTTACCAGCACAGAAAACACAGCAACAGACAGCATTGCTTACGATTCAACTAATAATCGTTTAGTAACGGGTATGGCCGACGCCATGCCAGGCAAAACAGTTTATGTATTTGATAATGATTTAGGCGAGGCAATGAGCACGTGTGAAGCAGCTTGTGCAACAACGTGGCCACCGGTTCTTGGTACTGCAGCATCAATTGAAAATGTGCCAGGTTTATCGTTAATTGCTCGCTCAGATGACAGCATGCAAGTCGCTTATCTTGGTCGTCCTTTATATACCTTCTCAGGTGATACGGCAGCAGGTCAGAATAATGGCCAAGCTGTGAACGATATTTGGTGGCAAGTAAGCTTACCGGCTACATCATTACAAGTAGCGGGTAGCAATGTAACAACTACTGATATTTATACAAGTAATGGGGTTGTTCACTTAATAGATACAGTGATCACAACGGCCAAATAAATTAAATTTTACTGTGAGATAAGCTAGGAGTGATGCTATTTACTCCTGGCTTTTTTTATTCAAAAATAGGCTTATTTATTACTACTTTGAGAACTTGTTGGATAACCAAATACCACTTTTAATTTAGCTTTTAACCCGTTTGCCCTGTAGGTACTTTTAACGAGATGCTGCCACTGATGAAAAGTAATTTTAATCGGGTTATTACTGTGTAGTTGGCCAATAATTCCGTATTTACAAGGCTTGTTTTCATCCTCTTCTACATATGTGCCAAATAACTTATCCCAAACAATTAGTACCCCTGCAAAGTTTTTATCTAAGTAGCCATTGTTAATAGCGTGATGAACCCGATGATGTGATGGAGTATTAAATACGCTTTCAAACCAACCCAGCTTTTTTACCACTTGGGTGTGAACAAAAAATTGATATGCCAAATTAAGGGCAACCACAGCAAAAACAATCACCGGCTCAAAACCAAGTAATATCATAGGCATCCAAAACAGCCACATACCCGCGAGCGGATACATTAAACTTTGTCTAAACGCAGTAGTAAAATTCATTTTTGTAGAGCTATGATGTACGACATGAGCGGCCCATAACCAATGTATATGGTGTGATGCACGATGAAACCAATAATATAAAAAGTCTTGCAATACAAAGGCACTTAATACGGTCAGTACCGTCAATTCAATATCAAATAACCGAAACTGATACAGCCAGTAAAAAAACGGCATTAGTACAATTAACGCAATAGCATCAGCACCTTGGTGTAATAAAGCCAGTAACGCATTGGCAAAGCTGTCTTTTATATCGTAGTAACGCCTAAATTTAATAAACTCAATAGTAACAAACAGTAAAAAAATAGGGCTCAGTGCGAGTAAAATAATTTCAATGCTCATACAACACGCTCCTGAAAATAACGGGCTATTTTTTTAAGTGCTTGACTAACATCTTTTTTTATAAAAAAAGCCAGTATAAAATCGGGTAGCCATAAAGGTGCAACGCAGCGAATATGGTAATTAACCTCAGTGAGCGATGGTTCTTTGTTATTAGCATTTAAGTAAATATCACCACGATGCTGTGCAACGGGCTTGCTGCCTATAATACGGTAACTAATATGACTGTTATCTGCAGCTATTATTTGCTCTTTAAAGGTAGTGCCTTGCATTTTAATTTCTCTAATCGTGCCTTTCCCGCCAGTTATTTCACCCGGCTCTTGTGGTGTTAGTAGTGTAAAGTGGGCATTAAAAAACCGTCCTAAATCGGCATGTGCTAGTAGTACGCTGCGTATTTGTTCCGGCGTTGCTGCCACAGTACGCTTAACCTTTATTTTTACCATGACCTTCACCCTATTATTTTTATAGATCACTAGCATATAAAAATATGCCGTGGCAAACTTGCGATTAGATGACTATTTTTTAGCTTTAGGCGACAAATGAAAACCTTAGCCGATCATTACTTTTGTAGCTGTTTGGATTATCTTGAAGCCAAGGGCTTAGATAGCCAAGTGGCTTTAAGCGCTATTGATTTTAACGAGTATACCAATAAACAGTCACAACAATTGGCGCCGCGTATCAGCTTAAAAAGCTACAATGCGTTGCTTGGCTATGCACAACAGGCGTTAAACGATCCCTTATTTGGCTTTGAATTAGGAAAACAAATACGCACCGCTGATTTTGGTGTATTGGGGTATTTAATTGAATCGAGTACTAATTTAGCCAGTGCTATTACTGCACTACTTAATTACGACAGCCTAGTGGCTAATATTGGTCGCGCCAAGTTTGAGCAACAAAAAACACGGTGTAAAGTAACCTGGGTAGCCGATCCGCAATGTAGTTCACAGGCTGTTTTACGAAATATGACCGCTTGGGTCAGCGTGGTACGCCAACTACTTAATCCTGAGCTTTCACCTAGCTGTGTGTATTTTTCAACACACTTTTCAAACACCGAACAACACAGATTAACTAATTGGTTTAATTGCCCAGTAAAAGCTGGAGCTAGCTTTAATCAAATCGAGTTTCCAAGTAATTACTTAACCCTGCCCTTTAAAACCGATAATAGCCAAATCAACGCAATGCTTAAGCAAATGTCAGAGCAACAGCTATCCCAGTTTAAAAGTCAGCAGTTATTATCAGAAAAAATTAATCATATTTTAATGTCAAAACACGACTTACAAGATTGCTCTTTACTTAGGACAGCTGCGGCCTTAAATATGACGCCACGCACAGTACAGCGCCATCTAAAAAAAGAAAAAACCACGTTTGCCGCGTTGCTTGAAGCAGAGCAAAAACGACGTTTATTAACTTATATTCCCCACTATTCATTAAATAAAATCGCATTTATGCTGGGATTTAACGATCAAAGCTCTTTTAATCGTGCTTTTAAGCGCTGGTATCATTGCTCACCTCGCCAATTTATAAAAAACAATAATTAAACACTCCATTTACTTAAAAAACACACTTACCATATACCTTTTTACTAATTTTATTTACACTAGCCTCATGATATTGCTTTAAAGACAATTATTTATGCTTTTGCGTATGATGTTAACTGTTTTTGTATTGATTTTTTATAGTGCGTTCTGCAACGCCACTCCTGTTACCTTTATCGCTGAAGATTTACCGCCTTATCATTTTAAAAACCCTCAAGGTGAAACACAGGGCGCGCTGGTCGATATAGCTAAAGCAGTATTAAAAGGCACCGCTTTAACCGCAAAGTTTGAAATAATGCCGATGGCGCGCATGTTTCAACAGCAACGAGCCAATCCTAATGCCATTATGCTGTCACTGCTAAAAACACCAAACAGGCATCATCAATTTAAGTGGTTGGGTAAAGTTTACTTTGCAGACGCATACCTAGTTAGCTTACGCAGCCATAAAGATGAAGTGATTCATTTAAACTTCGCTAAAGAATACAAAGTAGCTACGATCCGCGGCTACTCTGCGCAGGCCTATTTAGAAGCCAAAGGTTTTACTGAAAATGAAAACCTAGTATTAGTCAGTTATTACCAGCAACTCTGGAAAATGCTATATAAAGATCGCATCGACTTTGTTGTTACTAATACGCTCACACTTGAAAACGAATTAAAACGTACTGGGCTCGACCCTAATTTAATTTCAAAACGCATCCACTTAGATGAGTTACCTTCTTCTTTGCACTTTGCAGCCAGTAATCAGCTTGACTCACACACAGCAAAAATTATTAGCGATAGGTTAAATGCCATAAAGGAAAGTGGTGAATATCAGCAAATTTTAAATAAATGGCAACTCCCTATGCCAAAAAAACTTTAATACTCAGTGGGCAAGGTATTCTGTGCTAGATAATTTTTTAATGAGATAAACAAAGGTGCGGGCAAGTCATTAATATCGCACCAACGCCACTGTAAACATTTGTGAGGCTCTTTATTTATAACCTCTCCGCCTTCATAGTCTGCTTGCACATATAAGGTAATATAATGTTTGTTCTCTGCGCTAAAAATATCGTTGGTAAAATCGAGTTTACGAATATTAGTAACATTGAGCCCAGTCTCTTCTACTACTTCACGCACAGCGCATTGCTCAACCGTTTCGCCAAATTCTAAATGCCCTCCAGGGGTTGCCCACGTATTTGCGCCATGTGCGCCTATCCGTTCACCGAGTAAAATTTTATTATCATGCATTACTATTACTGCAACGCCTACTCTGACCATTTGATTCATTCTTATATCCATTTACTCTTCATTAATTACTGAAACATTTTACATTAGTTGGAACTTTTTAGTTCTATACAATCATTACGTTGGCCAAAAACTAAAAGCATCGCTTACTATTTAACCGACCATAGTCGAATATCACTGCTGATAAAAAGCGCTTAGTTTAGTTAGATTAAATTTTACTCAGGAGCCTTTATGTCAGGTGAATATAAACAACATTACAACGAATTTAAACAAGACCCGGCAGCGTTTTGGTTATCGCAAAGCAAACGCCTTCCTTGGTACAAGGCTCCAGAAACAGCATACACACAAGATCAAGAAGGACTGCACCACTGGTATCCAGACGGCCAACTTAACAGCTGTTTTTTAGCCGTAGATCAGCATGTCATCGCTGGGTATGGTAATGAAACAGCGTTAATTTATGACTCACCGGTTACCAATAGCAAACGCAGTTATAGCTATTTACAACTGCAGCAAGAGGTCGCTAAATTTGCAGGGGTAATGCAGTCTTTAGGAGTGACTAAAGGCGATCGCGTAGTGATTTATATGCCCATGATCCCCGAAGCCGTAATTGGTATGTTGGCATGTGCCCGAATTGGCGCTATTCATTCTGTTGTATTTGGCGGTTTTGCAGCGCATGAATTAGCGGTACGGATTGATGACGCCAAGCCCAAATTGGTACTCAGTGCCTCCTGCGGTGTAGAAGTTAATACTGTAATTGAGTACAAAGAATTACTCGATAACGCGGTTGAAGCTGCTAGCTATAAAGTTGAACACTGTATTATTTATCAGCGTGAGCAAGCCACCGCACCGCTTATGCCCGAACGTGATATTGACTGGGCTGTTGCAATGCAAACAGCCACACCGGTTGATCCCGTTGCGGTCAGTGGCGATCATCCGCTTTATATTTTATACACCTCTGGCACAACAGGGACACCTAAAGGTGTGGTGCGTGAAAATGGCGGCCATGCGGTTGCTATGCATTACAGCATGGAAACCGTCTACGGCATGAAACCCGGTGACGTATTTTGGGCCGCCTCTGATATTGGCTGGGTAGTGGGTCATTCGTATATTGTGTATGCGCCACTTATGTATCGGTGCACAACTATTTTATTTGAAGGAAAACCGGTTAGAACCCCCGATGCCAGTGCTTTTTGGCGCGTAGTAGAAGAATACAAAGTGAATGCCCTATTTAGTGCCCCCACTGCGTTTCGCGCGATTAAAAAAGAGGACCCCAATGCCGAAGGATTTAAGAAGTATGATACTTCTAGTCTGAAACGATTATTTTTAGCCGGAGAGCGTTTAGACCCACCTACCTACGATTGGCTCAAAGAAAAAACAGCTTTACCAGTACTTGATCATTGGTGGCAAACAGAAACCGGCTGGGCAATTGCGTGTAACCCTGTTGGCATTGAACACCTGCCTACAAAAGCGGGAAGCTCAACAGTTGCAACACCTGGATTTGATGTACGAATTTTAGATATGAATGGGGATGAATGTGCTCCGAATGAACAAGGCGCGGTTGTTATAAAGCGACCTTTACCACCGGGATGCTTACCGACAATTTGGCAAAATACGGCTCGTTTTAAGGCTGGTTATTTGGCTGAATATGAGGGCTACTATTTATCTGGTGATGGCGGTTATATTGATGACGATGGCTACCTCTTTATTATGGGTCGCACCGATGATGTGATTAATGTCGCAGGGCACCGTCTATCCACCGGTGAAATGGAAGAAATTGTTGCCGCGCACCCAGCTGTGGCTGAATGTGCAGTATTTGGTATTAGTGATGCGTTAAAAGGGCAAAACCCAATGGCGATGGTGGTGCTAAAAAATGATTTTCATGGCTCACATAAAGAGGTAGAACAGCAATTGGTGCAAACCGTGCGTAATCAAATTGGTGCTATTGCGTGCCTTAAAAATATTATGTGTGTAGAGCGATTACCAAAAACCCGTTCTGGCAAAATTTTACGTAAAAACCTGCGGCAGTTAATTGATGGTGAAGAACTGCAAATTCCATCAACCATAGATGATCCAAGTATTTTTGAAGAACTCAGCCAGCAACTCGAGCATGGTAAACTGTAACTACATAATGTAAAAAGTCTTAAATAGACTTTTTACATTGCAGCTGCTTAACTAACAATCAGTAATTAATAATAGCGTCCTTATGGAGTATTAATGACAGGAACACGCGCACAGCTGCGAGATTTTTTACTGCAATGGTTTGGCGATTATTTTCCGGGAAGCCCATTTTTATGGTACGACCTGATTGTATTGGCTTGGATTGCGCTATTTGCATTAATATTACACCTCATTTTAAGGCTGGTTTCTCAGCGTTTAGTTAAAAACCGCTTTAGCGAACAAGCTGCGCAACCCGATAGCAAAAGTCCTTTATATTCAGCAAAAAAGCTCGCTCGTAATATCTCATTTGTTTTACAAGGAGCGGTCGTTGTTATTCAGGCGCAACTGTGGGTACCCGAAGGCACCACTTTTTTGTATTTGATTCAAATGATCACCGATCAGTGGATCATTTTATTTGCCTTACTTTCGCTATTTTCTTTACTGGATATATTTCAAGCAATTTCCGATAAGCGCCCCTTGAGCGCTCACTTTCCGCTGCGCGGCTTTTTGCAAACAATTAAGCTTATTGCCAGTGTATTAACTGCCATTTTAGCCGTTTCGTTATTGATGAATAAATCACCGTTAATTTTACTAAGCGGCTTAGGCGCTCTGTCTGCGGTGTTATTACTGGTATTTAAAGACGCTATTTTAGGCCTAGTAGCAGGTATTCAGCTCTCTGCCAATAATATGCTGGCGGTAGGTGACTGGTTAGAAATGCCTAAGTACGGTGCAGACGGTGATGTTATTGATATTGCGTTAACCACGGTTAAAGTAAGAAATTGGGATAAAACCATTACCACCATTCCTACTTATGCCTTGATCTCCGACTCATTTAAAAATTGGCGCGGTATGTCAGACTCTGGTGGACGCCGGATAAAACGCAGCATTCACCTTGAAATGAGTAGTGTGCACTTTTTAGACGAAGCCGCAGTTGTTGCCCTTAAAAAAGCCGATTTACTAAGTGAGTACCTTGAAAGTACGCTATTGGTTATTGAGGAGCAAAACATCACTAAAAAAGTAGATATGAGCTGCACTTTAAATGGCCGCAGGCTAACTAATGTGGGTACATTTCGTCACTATTTGGTCGCGCTATTAAAACAGCACCCACATATTCATCAAGGTATGACCTTAATGGTAAGGCAATTAGCGCCAACAACCCAAGGTTTACCTATTGAGATTTATGCATTCACTAATACCACCAATTGGAGTGAATATGAAAATATTCAGTCAGACATATTTGATCATATATTAGCGGTTTTACCCGCCTTTTCATTACGTGCCCATGAAGCTCCAACAGGAAGCGATATTCGCCAACTAATTAAATAACCTGAACTCTGGATAATAGGTTTAATTAACTTACTATATTTACATTTGCTAAAATGTCATACATTTGGCTAAAAAGTGTCGATAAAAGCCGCCAAAATTAGTTTTAAAGTATTGTTTTTAAATAATTAACAAGCATTAAAGTAGTAATATTTTTCAATATGAATACAATAAGCCTTTATTTTTTAGACATCGGTCTTTGGAGCATAGGTTGTTAAAATTAGCAGGAGTTAAATCAACTTCTTTGAGCCTTTTAGGTCTATGTGGTTTATTTTTATTATTAGTTCAGTTTCAAGCTCAATGGCAAAGTAAGCTCTCTCTTATTAATAATCTTGTTTATCCATTACTGATTATTACTGCTGTATTTGCTACTCAGTTTAATCGAAGTCGAGTTGCATTACTTTGCGCATTTTGGGTGCTTTATTTATCTTCATTAGACTACGCTTTACCTTGGTCTGACTGGCTCAAAACGCAACCTGACTGGACCTTATTATGCGCTACAAGTTTATTAATGCTATTGGCAGTTATAAAAGATAGAGCGCTCTTATCAATACACACAGTAACTCGCAGTTTACTCGTTATTGTCTGTGGCGGTGCTGCATTTGCTTGGTTAGCACTGAGCCAACACTTGCAAGAACTAACAATACAATCTTCTTTTTATACTCAGCTGCTTCCTTATTTACACATTGTTTTACCGCTTTCAATAATTGGCGGCTTGCTTATTTGGCAAAGCTTGAGAGCCCATAACCTGACTCAAACCGCCTTATTAATTACTTTTATTGTGTGGTGCCTTAATCAGCAACACATTATTGATTTTCCTTGGTCTGTAATAGCCGTGCTTATGGCTTCTTTGTATTTATTGGCAGTAAGTACAGACTCTTATTATTTAGCCTATAGAGACGATTTAACCAGCTTACCAACGCGGCGAGCACTTAATCAGCTTGCTTTATCATTAGGGCGAAAATACACCGTTGCTATGCTCGACATTGACCACTTTAAAAAATTCAACGATACCTATGGCCACGATATTGGCGACCAAGTGTTAAAGCTAGTGGCGGCTAAAATGGCTGGCATTAAAGGGGGTGGCAAGATTTACCGTTATGGTGGAGAAGAATTTACGGTGGTGTTCCCGCGTAAAACAGCCGAGCAGTCAATCCCTGAACTAGAAACACTGCGCGAAAATATTGCCACCTACGACATGGTGATCAGAAACCCAAAACGAACCGATAAGAAATCTCGTAAAGGTAAACAGCCAAGCGACAATAAAACGGTAAACGTGACGGTTTCTATAGGTGTAGCGCAAAGAGCGGCAAAACAAAGCTTTGATGAGGCATTGAAAAATGCCGATTTAGCCCTTTATAGAGCTAAAAAGAAAGGCAGAAATAACGTAAGCGAGTAATGCATTTAACGTGGCACGCTAACTTAATAATAGCGTGCCCAAAGGCAACTAAATTTAACTACAACTTATTGCTTTTCCAAAACCGCTTTTAAATTATTTAATGCCGATACAGAAAAACCACGGTCGTAAAAGTAAATTATTTTGCCACTCTCATCAAGCAGTATCACACGGCTGTTATTAGGATTTTCGTTGCCAGTAAATGCCTGAACTTTATCGCCATCTTCGTAAATTGTGATCACCCCACCCCACAACTCTTTTGGGATCCCTTTGCGCATACCGCTATCAATTAAGGTACTAAACATACGAGGAACCATCCCCTGAATGGTTGGCAACTCATAGGCAGTCACATCAACTGCACTCATATCTAAACCAATAAGCCAACGATCAATATCAAACTGGCTATCTTGTTTATATCCAATTAATAACAACGTATTTGGGTTATTAAAATCATCAGGAATGGTGAATGACTGTTGCTCTAAGCTTTCTCCGCTAACGGTGGGAAATTGCTTACCCAGTAATGCTTGGTTTGGATATTGGGTTGAACACCCGCTAACCACTAAAACCATCACCAGCGCCATTATTGCCTTTAACATACCTTTACTCCCTATCTTTAAATAAAACTAAAGTGAACACGTTGACCAATTAATTCGTATCAGACTTACGCTTTAAACAAGGCTTACGATCTATAGTAAGTCCCATAATTTGAAGAAAATACAATCATATGGGCTGATTTTTTCAATAATGTGCTCATTCGTTATACTTTAATATTATTACTATATTCATTTTAATTCTATCCCATAGCGAAAGCGTATTTTGTTAACGTCTTACAAAGCGTTAAAGTGCCGCGCTAATTCACAGCTATAAAAGAGGGTACCATGTCGCTTGCTGTATTATTAATGTTGGCATTATTTGTCGGTTTGCTGTTCGCCATCTATCTTGTTTCGCAAAAAAGCAGCTCTTTATCTCGTACCGTTTTATTTGGTTTAGTGCTTGGTAGCGCCTTTGGTTTAGCCCTACAGTTTTTGTTTGCTCACTCCCCAGAGACCATTAAAGAAATACTCAGCTGGGTAAGCATAGTAGGTAAAGGCTATGTCGGGTTACTAAAAATGATCATTATGCCATTGGTATTGGTCTTTATGATTGCCGCTGTGGTTAAGCTTGAGAACCAAGGCTCACTGGGGAAAATATCCTTTATTAGTATCTCTGTTTTACTGTTTACCACCGCAATTGCAGCGCTAATTGGTATTGCTGTAACGTATGGATTTGACTTGAGCATTGAAGGGCTTGTTTCGGGTACTCGTGAAGCCGCAAGAATGGACACCCTACAAAGCAAAGCCGCGAATGTAGCCGACCTAAGTGTGCCGCAAATGCTACTGAGCTTTATTCCTGAAAACCCATTTGCGGATTTAAGTAATCAACGTTCAACCTCTATTATTGCCACGGTTATATTTGGTGTACTTGTTGGTATAGCTGCACGTAAAGTAATGCTTGAAAAAACAGAACTTGCTAGCCCAATTCGTAACGGTGTAAACGCCCTACAAGCTACTGTAATGAGCTTAGTTCGCATGGTAATTGCATTAACGCCTTATGGTGTTGCGGGCCTAATGGCAAGCGTTGTGGCAAACTCAAGCAGTAGCGATATTTTAAATTTACTCGCCTTTATTGTGGCTTCTTACGTGGCTATTTTACTAATGTTTGTTGTGCATGGTTTATTGCTTAGCTTAGTGGGCGTTAATCCAAAAAATTACTTTGAAAAAATTTGGCCTGTGCTTACCTTTGCTTTTAGCTCACGTAGCTCAGCGGCATCTATTCCTATGAATGTTGATGTGCAAATTAACCAGTTAAAAGTGCCACCTGCAATCGCTAATTTATCGGCTTCTTTTGGTGCCACTATAGGTCAAAACGGTTGTGCTGGTATTTACCCTGCTATGCTTGCGATGATGGTTGCGCCAAGTGTGGGGATTGACCCACTTACATTTGAGTTTATTTTACCGCTAATTGGTATTGTGGTTATTAGTTCGTTTGGTATTGCAGGTGTTGGCGGTGGTGCTACCTTCGCAGCGTTGGTTGTATTACCGACCATGGGACTACCTATAGAGGTAGTGGCTTTACTTATTTCTATTGAACCATTAATAGATATGGCGCGCACTGCACTCAACGTGTCGGGCTCCATGACCTCAGGTGTGATCACCAGTAAATTAATGAAAACTCAATAGCACTCACTTTAATCTAATAGCCCAGCCTACGCTGGGCTTTTTTATGTCTGCCCCTCTTTCAAAGCTCTTTAGTGATTTATTTATTTAATCATTTAACTTTAATTAATCATTTTTATAGATTGTATCAATCGCTTTATTTCACACACGGTTTTTAGCCTCCTTACTATACTATTCGCACTGCTTAGTGCATTCAGGTTCGTTTAAAAACAACTTGAATGAAGTTTTAGCCTACTGTTTTTAAATGAGTAGACCCTATTTTTAATACGCTTTGTATATAACGAAATTCGTTAACTTTAAGGAAGCTGACAATGAAAAACCGATCATTTACAAAAAAAGCGCTTGTTGGATTTATAAGTATGGCACTTATGTCTGGCTCTGCTTTTAGTCAAGAAAAGCCACAAATGTCTAAGCCAAAAGGTGCTGTAGGTATGGGTGAGGCAAAAATGGGTGCAACCAGAACCAACCAATTTTGGTGGCCAGATCAACTTAACCTATCTCCTCTTCGCGATCATGATCTACGTTCAAACCCTTACGGTAGTGACTTTAATTATGCAGAGGTATTTAACAGCCTAGATTTAGACACTGTAAAAAGTGATATCGACGCTCTGCTAACCCAATCTCAAGATTGGTGGCCGGCAGATTTTGGTAACTATGGTCCATTTTTTATTCGTATGACTTGGCACAGTGCAGGTACCTATCGTACGCTTGATGGCCGTGGTGGCGCTGGCGGTGGTCAACAACGTTTTGAACCGCTTAATAGCTGGCCAGATAACGTAAGCTTGGATAAAGCGCGCCGTTTACTTTGGCCAATTAAACAAAAATACGGTGAAGCCCTTTCATGGTCAGACTTAATCGTATTAGCAGGTAACGTTGCCTTAGAAAACATGGGATTTGAAACCTATGGTTTTGCTGGTGGTCGTACTGACGATTGGGAACCAGACATGGTTTACTGGGGTCCTGAAGTAGAAATGCTTGCCAGCGACCGTGAAGATGCCAGCGGCAAACTAGAACGCCCATTGGGTGCAACACACATGGGTTTAATTTATGTAAACCCAGAAGGGCCTAAAGGGGTTCCTGATCCTATTGGCTCAGCTAAAAATATTCGTGTTGCGTTTTCTCGCATGGCGATGAACGATGAAGAAACCCTAGCACTTATCGCCGGTGGTCACACCTTTGGTAAAATGCATGGTGCGCACAAACCTAAAGACTGTGTGGGTGCAGAGCCTGCTGCAGCAGGTATTGAAGAGCAAGGTTTAGGCTGGAAAAACAAATGTGGTAAAGGTCACTCTGAAGATACTGTATCTAGTGGTTTAGAAGGCGCATGGACACAAGCACCTACTCGCTGGTCATCATTATACTTAAGCAACCTACTTAACTTTGAGTGGAAACAAACTCGCAGTCCTGCTGGCGCTATTCAGTGGATCCCAACAGATGAATCATTACATAAGTCAGTACCTGATGCGCACGTTAAGGGTAAATTTAACCCACCGGTAATGACCACTGCCGATTTAGCATTAAAATTTGATCCTGAATATCGCAAAATTGCTGAACGCTTTTTAAATGACCCAAAAGAGTATCAACTTGCATTTGCTAAAGCATGGTACAAATTAACTCACAGAGATATGGGACCACCACGTAACTTTTTAGGTAAAGAAGTACCAAAAGAAGACTTAATTTGGCAAGACCCTATTTCAGCAGAGACTAAATCAAACATTGATGCTGGTGCAGTAAAAGAGCTGAAAGCTGCTATTTTAGACTCGAACCTAAGTGTACCTGAGTTAGTACGTGTGGCATGGGCATCGGCTGCCAGTTACCGTGATTCAGATATGCGCGGCGGTGCCAACGGCGCACGTATTGCGCTAGCACCACAAAAAGATTGGGCAGTAAATAATCCAGCAGAAACCACAAAGGTACTTAAAGTATTAAAAGCGATTCAAGCTGACTTTAACGACAGCTTATTTAGCAAAAGCTATGTATCGCTTGCTGATTTAATTGTGCTTGGTGGTAATGCAGCGATTGAAAAAGCAGCCAAAGATGCAGGCTACTCAGTAGACGTGCCGTTTAATGCTGGCCGTGGCGATGCTACACAAGCACAAACTGACGTTAATGCATTTAGCTTATTAGAGTTGCCTGCCGATGGTTTTAGAAACTATTTTGATGCAGAGAAAAGCTATAAATCGCCAACTGAAATGCTGATTGATAAAGCGGATCAGCTTGACCTAACAGTCCCTGAAATGACTGTATTAGTCGGTGGCTTACGCTCACTTGATGCAAACTATAAAGGCACTGACTACGGCGTATTTACCGACAAGCCAGGTACACTAAATAACGATTTCTTCGTTAACTTGTTAGATATGTCGACGGTATGGAAAAAATCGTCTGATGCTGGCATTTATCAAGGCTTTGATCGTCAATCAGGTGAGCAAAAGTACACCGCCACTTCGGTTGATCTGATTTTTGGTTCAAATTCAGAACTACGTGCAGTTGCTGAGGTGTATGCTTTTGATACATCAAAACAAAAGTTTGTAGAAGACTTTGTTAAAGCATGGACTAAAGTAATGAATTTAGACCGTTAATAACCATTAAGTAACACAACCACAGCGCTGCAATTAATTGCAGCGCTTTTTTATTACTAAGCTACTTTAAAGCAAGTACTCGATCACGTAAGTCATCGGCACTCACATTTTCAGACGCAACCGGCTCACCAATCGCTACGCTTACCAACGACCATTTGGGTCTAGGTAGTCGCCATTTAGTTTTTCGACTAAACATACTGCCCCATAATCCATCTAAATGAACAGGGATAACAGGCACAGGCGTGCGCTGAATTATTTTTTCAATACCACGGCGAAACACATCAACTTCGCCATCACCGCTGAGCTTTCCTTCAGGAAAAATACCCACTAGCTCACCACGTTCCAGTGCTTGCGCAATGTCATCAAAAGCTTTATTAAACGCCTTAGGATTTGATTTTTGACTATCAATTGGGATAGCTTTGGCCATTTTAAACAACCAATTAAGTGCCGGTGAATAATAAATAGGTGCAAATACAACAAATCGAATTGGCCTAGGTGACGCCGCTAAAATAAACATCCAATCAACAAAGCTAACATGATTACTTACCACCACCGCAGCTCCTTCATCGGGAATATTGAGCTGGCCTTTAGTGCGCACACGATACATACAAATCGCTAAAATATAGATAATAAAACGTAAGAAAAACTCCGGTACTTTGGTGTATATGTACAGCGATATTAGTAAATTAAGCCCTGCTAATAACAACAGTAATTGTGAAATATCCCAGTGTAATAGCGTTAAAGTAACAATACTTAAAACGGCGCTGCCAACCATAAACAATGCGTTTAATACATTGTTAGCTGCAATTACTCGTGAACGGCTATCGGGGTGAGTACGCTGCTGAATGAGTGCATACAAAGGTACCGTATAAAACCCTGCGGCAATACCAATTCCTGCCATCCAAACAAAATGCCATAGCATATCGCCAGTATTAATTACTTGCTCAAGAGTAAGCTGCAACTCATTAACTAAACGATAAGATTCAATACCAGGTTCTTGACTTAATAAATATAAAAATAAGGTAATTAACAGTGCACCAAAAGGCACAATACCCAACTCAATACGTGATCGCGATAGCTTTTCACACAATAAAGATCCTAATGCAATACTCAACGAAAACACCACTAAAGCAGCCGTCACCACCAACTCATCGCCTCCCATAACATGTTTTACGTAGTTAGGGAGCGCCGTTAGTATCACCGCACCAATAAGCCAAAACCAGCTGATCCCTAATACTGACTTACCCACCGACTCGGTTTGTGCGTTAAGCGCATTAAAAACACTTTTGGTTGAAGTAATAGGGTTAATCGATACTTTTAAGTTAGCATCATTGGCTGCACTTTTAGGAATAAATCGACTGCTTAAAAAGCCAATAACTGCAAGGCTTACTATTGCGATACTGATATAAATAGGGCCCGTTGCTTGGGTTATATAATAGGTGCCAAATACCGTGCCCAATAAAATTGCTACAAAAGTACCCGACTCCACCAGTCCATTCGCTTTAGTTAGTTCATTTGGGGCCACATGCTGCGGTAAAATAGAGTACTTAAGCGGTCCAAAAAAAGTGCTTTGTAAACCCATTAAAAATACAGTACCTAACATTAACCAAACCTGCTCGGTTAAAATCGATACTACGCCCACCAGCATAATAGGTATTTCGCAAAACTTTACGATGCTGATTAGTTTTGATTTTTCCAACTTTTCTGCAATTTGCCCAGCCATGCCTGAAAATAGAAAAAACGGTAAAATAAATAATCCTGCCGCCAAATTAGAATAAAAGGCACCATCAGCTACCGTAGCAGCCTGAAAAATTAAAATAAGTAGGATTGATTGCTTATATACATTGTCATTTAAAGCAGAGAAAAACTGCGTCACAAACAGAGGTAAAAACCGTTTGCTACCCAGTAAAGATCCTTGAAATTGTTGTTTATTTTCCTTCATTACGGTCTCTTAAAATTAGCTTCAGGGCTTAGATTACCACTGTGGAAAAGAAATACGAACCCACTTTTTAAGTACGTGCTCAAACATATATTTAAATAAACAAAATAGCTAACCCAATAAAAATGACTAACAAATGAACAATGCGACTAAATCAATCGTATAAGTTGTTTATGAGTTGTAAATAAAACATCTATGTTCTAAACCTAAAAGGTGACTAAAAAAGGAGCATCTTTATGCCAACTACAAACACAATAGACAAAGACACTAAATTCGCACGTTGTTTAGAGTGCAACAAAGTAAATACATTTGCCGCTTTTCATTGGCTTTCGTTAGCGTTTAAAGATATGGCGCGCGCGCCCATGTTGAGTTTAATTTACGGTTTAATCTTCACGCTTATTCCGGTAGCGATTGTTTACTCTGTTGTACTTACCGACAGCCACTTAGCTATTTTACCTGCAACCGTTGCTTTTGCTTTAATCGGTCCGGTATTCGCCGTTGGCCTATACGATGTAGCCTGGGAGCTTGAGAAAGGCCACAAACCTACATTAAGCCATTCATTAAAATCAATGTTTCGTAACCCTGTAGGTGAATGGGGTTTTGCGGTATTACTCATGGTAATTATGATTATTTGGATGCGCCTAGCTGCAATTGTGCATGCGTTATACCCAAACCATGTAAACCCGACCTTTGAAGAACTTTCTGCGTTTTTAACTATAGGCAGCATTATCGGTGGGATTTTGCTGGTCAGTGTGTTTTCAATTTCTGCATTTACGCCGCAAATTATGATGGAAAGACGCGTTGATATTATGACCGCAGTCGTTTCTTCAATCCACGCAGTTAAAGAAAACTTTGCAGCCATGGTAGTATGGTCAATTTGTATATTTGTACTGGTAGCGCTTGGCTTTGCTGCAGGTGCCGCTGGATTTATTATTATTATGCCACTACTTAGTTACGCTAGTTGGCATGGATACATTGCTGTTATTAAAACAAAAACACCACGTGGTTATGAATAACATTTACCTGTAGTTTTATCACTTAATTAAATGCTTTTTGGCATTTAATTAAGTGTTGCCTCTTCTCCCTCAGTTTATAAAATCCGTAAAAACCTTGATCTGAATAAGGTGCAAAGCTTAAAAATAGCGCTAATATAAGCTGATACACCACAGATAATATAAAGGAATAAACATGAGTCAAAACGTTACAGACTTAATGACACCGAACCCATTTTCAGTGAACGTAAAAAGTACTTTGCATGACGCACATAATTTAATGAAAGAAAAAAACGTTCGCCATATTCCTGTTATTGACGAAGACGGCGCATTTGTCGGTATGCTCACACAAAAAATAATGGTCGCCAAAGTCATGGGTATCATGGCAACGTTTGGTGCTAATGCATTACAACGCAAAGAAAAACTCACAAAAGTAGAAGATATTATGGTGAGTGATTTTATTAGTGTAACCCCAGAGCAGCCGCTATCAGATGTCGTTAAATTTTTTGTAGATAATCGCCACGGTTGCATGCCCGTTGTTAGCGAGCAAGGTCAGCTAGTAGGTATTTTAACGTCTTCTGATTTTGTACGTTTAGCTGCAGCACTGCTCTCGTAAATATTCTTCTTTAATGAAAACTGTATTTAGCTTTGCCAAATGCAGTTTTTACTCACTTAACAGATATATAAAATTAACAGCATAGATAGCTAAGTCACTAACAGCCTGTTATGGTAAACACCCTGCTTTTAATGGTTATTACAAGGTAAGTTTTCATATGGCTAATCAATTAAATGTACTAGGAACTCGCTTACAACTTTGCTGTGGCAACGGTGGCTATACCCGTGAGGGATTTTGTTATGTACCAGATTCAGACTTTGGCAATCATAGTGTATGCGCCATTATGACCGACGAATTTTTGCAGTTTTCCAAGGCGCAAGGCAACGATTTAATTAGCCCTAATCCTTTGTATGATTTTGCTGGTTTAAAAGCTGGCGATAAGTGGTGCTTATGTGCGATTCGTTGGTATCATGCCATTGCTGCGAACGTTGCTCCTCCAGTGGTACTTGGAGCGACAAACCAAAAAGCGCTCGACATTATTCCGCTTGAAGTATTAAAAGCACATCAGTATTCCGGTTAATGATTTGAGCGCTCAGTTTGCAACATTAAAGTATTACAACCACCCTTTATGTTTAAAAAATAAATAAGGGGCGAAGCCCGACAGCAACATAATGCCAATTGCAAATGGATAACCCCATTCCCAATGTAACTCTGGCATTATATTAAAATTCATACCATACACACTAGCCACTACTGTAGGCGGTAAGAAAACCACTGAAGCAATAGAGAAAGTTTTGATAATTTGATTTTGTTCAATATTAATAAAGCCCTGCGTTGAATCCATCAAAAAGTTTATTTTATCAAACAGAAAGGTACAGTGTGACATTAAGGTTTCTATATCAAGTACGATTTCTCGAAGTGACTCGCGCTCATCATTTTGCGCGCCTAAACGACGTATTAAAAACGAAATATTGCGTCGAGTATCCATTAAACATAAACGCACTTTACCATTAGCATCTTCTAAACGAGCTATGCGACCAACCGCTTCTTCTAGGTCTGAGTTATCTTCTTCAAGTACATATGCGCTAAGCTTCTCTAATTGATGATGCATGTCTTCGAGCATATCAGCATGGTTTTCAACTTTTTGATCAAATAAAGTAATTAATAACTGTTTTGCCGTATCACATGCCACCTGACCTTTGCGCGCTCTTAAGCGCAATAGTCTAAAGTCAGCCAGTTCTTCATCACGAATAGTAAGTAAGCAATTGTTTTGCAACAAACAAGCTACAGTCACAGTATTGAACCGTCCTTCGTTAGGTGACATAAACAATGCATGTACATGCAAACCTTCGCTATCGATAAAGCACCTTGACGACGTTTCAATCTCTTCTACATCGACCGAATCAGGAAAAGTTATATTGAGCGTTTTTGCAAGCGCATTTTGCTCCTGCGGTGTTGGATTAATAGTATCAATCCAATGTGCATTCCTTATGGATACTTCAACAGGAGTATCGGGCAACGGCTCTAACTCTTTGATCACTCCTTGCTCGATGGAAAAAAACCTCAGCATACACTTCTCCTTTAATAGATCTTTGGGTTGAGTATATGTAACAGATCATTAATCAACAATGATAATACCTCCATTAGAACAACTATAAAGAGCAAGCTATTTGCTAACAATTTTTAGCACTTCGATTTTGCAGAATTTACAAAAAAGTGCATATTTTTCATACCCTTTGAGCTAAACACTCCTTAAAACTTTATTAAATAAAAATTAAACTTTTAAATTTCAATTACTTAAATCAAATAATCTATCGGCATGCCCATTGCTTCTATTAGTACAAGACGTGTTCGTTATCGCAATTAAAACACTCACTTGAGTAAAGCGAACACTATTTTAAAATAGCAGGAGGAATAATGAGTAACAGTAATAATGCAAACAAAGTCGCTGAATTTACCGCTCCCGGTGTAGAAAACGAATCAGCAAATAAAGCAATATCTGTTCTAGAAGATCGCATGGTAGCGCTAATTGATTTACAGCTAACTTTAAAACATATTCATTGGAATGTAGTAGGTCCGAACTTTATTGGCGTACATGAAATGCTAGACCCACAAGTTGAAACCGTGCGTGAAATGACCGACACCATAGCAGAACGTATTGCCACTTTAGGCGGCGTTCCGGTTGGTACACCAAAATCGATTGTTGATCGTCGTACATGGGAAGATTACGCCATCGGCAAAGGTTTAGTAACTGAACACCTAGCCGCCTTAGACAAAGTATATAACGGCGTTAACGGTGATCACCGTAAAGCTATTGAGTCACTCGGTGAGCTTGATCCGGTATCTGAAGATATGATCATTGCGCAACTTGCAGAGCTTGAGCAATATCAGTGGTTTGTGCGTGCCCATATAGAATCATCTACGGGTCAATTGAACAGTTAATATTTATGGTAAACGTTTAATTTACGAAGCCCAGCAAGTTGCTGGGCTTTTTCATGCTTGTAATGTTTCATTCCATCATTAATTATTATTCAACTCTTTAGTTATTCTCCTTGAGCATATATGCACAACAATTAGGCTATTCGCCACTCTTTGACTACACTCAAATTAGGCTATTTCTTAAAAGAAGCATTTGTTGACGCAAATGAGTTTGCGTTAGTAATGCGTAAAATTAATTTGAGAATACAGGAGCTCTAATGAAATACACTCTACTAACCTTGTGTTTAATTGCACTCACAGGCTGTGATAAAGGAGTTGATTCTCCACGAGGTTTTAGCTTGCCAGAGGGGAATGCAGAACAAGGTAAAGCCGTGTTTTTAAAATATAAGTGCTTGGCATGTCACACCCTTGCAGGCGTTGAAGATAGCAGCGTAACAAAACATGACGATATTTCTATTAAGCTAGGAGGTAATAAAACCAAAATAATTACTTATGCTGAGCTGGTCACGTCAGTGATAAACCCCTCACATCGGTTTTCTAGGCCTTATAGACCCGACGCCAGAAATGAAGATGGCAGCTCAAAAATGACGGTATTTAACGATACCATGACCGTATCTGAACTCACCGACTTAGTCACTTTTTTACAACCAAACTATAAACTTATTCCGTACCACAGAACTAATTACCAACTTTACTCTCACTACAAGTAAATATTGATAGCAAAAAAAAACCGTTGTTAAGCAACGGTTTTTTTATGCGTTTTATCTACTCGGCATTTACCATATCTTCAAACTTCATACCGGTCAGCTTGGTCAGCACTTTAATCACATAAATAAAAATTCCAATCAGCATTATCATAGATGGAATCGCGATCACTGGATAACTCAATAGCGTCATTTCACCAAGTTGCTCGTTAAATTCCACGCTACCTGCTGGGCTAGTAACAATCCATTTAGCTAAGAGGTAATTCATCGTTGATGAAAACACAAAGGTCAGCGCTAATAAGTAATTAGCATTAGTAATCTTTTGTTTAAAGTTTTGCGTATTGCCGCGCTCATCAAGGGCATCGTAAATAGTGTCTAACTTAAATAAAAGTGAGTTTAATAAGAGCTTGGCTAGCAAGGGTTTACCAAAAAAGCCCGACATCAGCACGGTAAAACCAATGATTGCTGGTATAGCCGCTTCTTTAATTGCTAACCACTCAACATTAAGCTCAAACAGCGCAATACCACCGGTAAGCAAAGTACTTAAAAAGCCCAAAAGTGAAATAAAATTTAATGAGCCCGCTTTTATAAAATCATAAATACCGTAACTAATAGGGAATATAAGCGCCACAATTAAGCCAATCACGCTGCCTAAATATTCAGGCCCTGAAAATTTCATTAAAATGACTGAAGGTATGATGATATTAAATACGATTTCGATAAGCGGATTATTCTTTTTACGCTTATTTATAGCTTGATTATCACTGGTCATTTTTAATTCCAAAAAATATTACTGCTGCCATTAGGGTCTGTTGACCTTT
>NZ_PNDI01000196.1:0-276 GCF_005887465.1 Pseudoalteromonas sp. S1610
CCGCACTCACAGTTAACATTAACCGTGTCACAGATTTGTGACTATGATTGTGGGGTGAACTGGCCATGGTTAGTTTCATGACTGATCGTTTCCTTCTTTTTGTTGCTTTTTAGCTTTAGCGCGAGCAATAGCGGCGGCTACGGCGGCTTTCTTTTTTTCTTGAGCTGTTTGCTGTGAAGCTTGTGAAGATTCATCGTTGCTTTGTGGCTCAGTGTTTTCACTTTGTTTTGCTAATTCATCAGCTTGCGCTGCTTTTTTAGCTTTAGCGCGGGCAAT
>NZ_PNDI01000197.1:0-431 GCF_005887465.1 Pseudoalteromonas sp. S1610
GGTCACTAAAGGCGATTTAGAGCGCGAATAAAAGGTCACTTTATTGCTCTCAAGCGTAACTTTTAACGCTTCGCGGTTCATAAAGCCTGGCATTAAAATAACGCCAGAGCGGGCATCCTGAACAATAGCAGGGATCATTTCGCTTTTAGCAAAATCAACTTGGGTTTGGTTTTGTTGTGTTAATTGCATAATCTTGCTGCCACTTGGTTATCGGTTAAATATTGTTTTAATTCGCCAATGTTAATCACATTTTTGTGAAAAACGCTTGCTGCCAATGCGCCATCGACTTCGCTTTGTTGAAAGACATCAACAAAGTCTTGCTTACTGCCTGCACCCCCTGAGGAGATTAAAGGAATATCACTCAGCTGGCGTATTTTGCTTAGTTGCTCGGTGTCTTTTGCTTTGCAAACACCATCATGGATCAACCTATT
>NZ_PNDI01000198.1:0-435 GCF_005887465.1 Pseudoalteromonas sp. S1610
AATGGTGGAGAGGGAGGGATTCGAACCCTCGATAGAGCTACAAACTCTATACTCCCTTAGCAGGGGAGCTCCTTCGGCCACTCGGACACCTCTCCGTCTTGTGGGGCGTATAATAAAGATTTCAGAAAATATGTCAAACACTTTTCTGACAAAAGTGACTATATGGCTATAGATTGCACACATGTCTGGTTTTAAAGTGTAATTAGTTTGAAAATTAATCAGGTTAGGTATTTGGAGTGCTTGAGTTAACACCCATCACTGGCACTAGTTCATCCGTAAGCTCTGCTAGGTATTGCTCTTGGTAGCCCAATTTTTGAAACTCAGCAATACATGCGCGATAGTAAGCTTGTCGCTGTTGCTCTGTGGTCCTCTCATCGGGTAACGACTCAACTCGTTGAGCTTTCATATTATTTATCTAAGTCCTTTAGAAAATTT
>NZ_PNDI01000021.1:0-51320 GCF_005887465.1 Pseudoalteromonas sp. S1610
GGTTCGGGGTTCGGGGTTCGACAAAGTACTTTATAAAGCGGGTTAATTGATAGCTCGCTTTTTTATTATGCAGAATTTAATGGAGGGCTTCTTTGAGCGATAACCGGACATTGAGGTGAGTTGTCATTTACTTAGTAAGAAAGAAGAAAACTTTCCTCTTTTTTATACGCTCAGATAAGCTAAAATAATAATAGAAGCTCATGAGATATGGACGTTTTCGCGCTAGAATAGGGAAAATGTCCTCTGATAAAGTTGTTATATGAATAGGAGCTTTCAATGGACGAGGTAGTCAAAAATCGCTTCGAAGAATATCCCGAAACAGTTCGGCTACGACTTGAGGAGTTACGAACTTTAATCCTCAAGCTTGCATCCGATTTGGAGCTAGGTGAAGTCGAAGAGTCACTGAAATGGGGTGAGCATAGTTATAGTGTAAAAACAGGCAGCCCAATTAGAACTGATTGGAAGTTGAAATCGCCAAACCAATACTACTTGTTCTTCAACTGCCAAACTAAGTTAATCGATACATTTAGAGAGCTGCACAATGACACACTCGAATTTCAAGGTAATAGAGCAATCGTATTAAGTTTATCGAGTTCGTTGCCTGAGGCGGAAATCAAGAACTGCTTAGAGCTAGCTTTAACCTATCAGCAGCGAAAGCATTTGCCACTTTTAGGCGCGTAATAGGTAATCACATATAAGGTACTAAACCCGCACCTTTCGGTCACTACCCGTTAGCTTAGCGTTACTAATGTCCGCAATTAGCACTCAGCCGATAGTCGGTATAGAGTGGTTTAACTTACAGTGTAAGGCAGTTGTCTCTGGTAAATTTATCATTTTTGTCGGATGGCGTGGCTCCGCCACTTATCCGACCTACGCCAAAATGTAGGTTGGTTAAGCCGAAGGCGCCACCCAACAAGCTTTCAAATTCACTTTTTATCCGAACGGCACAAAGCTGACATTGCTACAAATATACTACATAGAGTTGATATAGAAACAAAGAAAGAACATAACTCATTGATTTTATTGGTAGCCCCTGCAGGAATCGAACCTGCAACTGCCCCTTAGGAGGGGGCCGTTATATCCATTTAACTAAGAGGCCACGTTGGGTGCTAAGTACCAAGTGTTTGGAAATTATAACGGCATCTGGTTTTTTATATCAAGTATCAAATTAAGTTAATTGCTTGATAAATATATATCTTCTTTATTTAATACATAAAGCGGTATAAATGTTCGGCTGCTGGCTGCAAGGCGTTTATTTTCAATATTTATTACGCGAGCGTTAATAACAACCCCATCTGCACGGTATATTAATGTACCCGATAAAACATGGCTAGCTATATTCGTACCTGCAAGTTTACGAGTGTTGCGGGTGAATGCAAAGTCGCCTTGTTCATTAACGGTAATTAAATTGGCTGTTTTAAAATCAACCGCGCTATAACCAAATTTTTGCAGCTGATGTATAAAGGTTTCTGATAACTGATTACCTAACTGGCTTGCTGTAGTTAAACTTGCGTCTAAATCAACGAACGACGTGACTGCAATCGCTGCATCTTGCGGGGCTACTTGCATGGTGTCGGTTAAATCAAGTGCCATTTGCTCTACGTAGTTAACTAAGCTTTTATGATGCTTGTTTGGGTTAAACTGCGTTGTATCGGCGTATTGTTCTTGCTCGTCATTTTGCTGCATTTGCGCCATGATCTGGTTAAAATCAAGATTGCTTACCACTGTTTGTTCTGGCTCAGATTTTACGGGTTCAGCCATGTTAGATTCACCAAGTAAATTACAGCCTGAAAGTAATAGTGATAATGCACTTATGCTAATTAAAGCTGAGCGCTTAGCTAAGTTAGCCATGATAAACCTCACTTACTCGCTTGTTTAAGCATAATGCCATCAGCACTGTTACTGCTATTTAGCGCATCAATAACTGATTGCGGAATAAAGCCCTGTGCAGAGCCTACAACCGCTTTGCTTGCTAAGCCAACAATTCGTGCATTTACTAATATGCCACCTTGGTGGTTTACTAGCGTGCCTGCTAATACGTAACTAAAGTTTTGTTCTTGGTTAAGCTCTAAGTAGTCGCGGCTAAAAACAAAATCGCCACCAGGGGTTACGCGCATATAATCGGTGGTTTTAAAATCAATGACCGGCACACCAAAATTATGCAGCTCATGCATAAAGCTCTCTGCTATTTGGTTACCCACTAAGTCAGCATTATTGTAGTCACGGTCTAAAAAAACAAAGCTTGATACCGCCAATGGTGTTTTAGTATTTACGTACTGTAAGTTTTCAGCCATGTCTTGCATGATGCCACGCACATAATGATTAATATTTTTACGGGTTGGCGTATTTACTTGTTTGTTTTTATTCATCACTGCGGCTTTATTTTGATAAAGCGAATCAGTATTTGTTGGTGCAGCTACAGGGCGTTGCTCAAAAAACATAGGCGCATCGTCGGTAATTTGCGTGTCACTATGGTTTGTCATTTGTGAACAACCAAAGCCCAGTGGCAAACATAAAGTTAATAGTAGGCGTTTCATGTGTGCTCCTAATTAATATTCACTGCGGTAAATATAGTCACCGCGCTGCTGTATTTTTTCATTACTCCACATCACATTGATGGGAATTTCAGTACTTGCGGCAGATACAATCTGATTAGTTTGCATATTTACCATGCGAGCATTAACAATATAAGCATGTTCTTGACGGGTTAAAGTGCCGGTGATCACAAAGTCAATAATCTGACGCTGCTTTAAGTTACTCGTACTGCGGCTTAACACTGAATCAGCGCTCGCTGATAAGTTAAGCTGGTTTTCAAGCCGGTATTCAACTGTGTTGTACCCTAACTGAGTAAATTGGGTTATTAAGCTTTCTTGAACTTGCTGACTAAGCCCTGCTCCCTGCCCTTGAGCAATTTGTGAATCCAAAGCATTGGCTAAATAAAAGCTGCTGACCGCGATTGAAGCGGTGCTTTTAAAAGGCTCTTTGATATGGCTAAGCTGGGCACTCAAGCTATTTACGTACTGATTGAGCGTATAGGGTGCCATGACCGCTTTAGGCGCATCAGTGCTTATACTTGGCTTTGGCTGGGGTGTTAAGCTACAGCCCGCTAAATTTAATAATAGTAAGGGTAACAAAAGGCGCATAGTTGCCATCCTCTAAAAACATAATAGTTACAAAGCAATTATTATGCCTAATACCCTAGATGCATATTTATTTTAATGGCTGTTGGGTGTAATGGCTCACAATGCAGTTGATTTGGCGCTGTTTAAGTCTATCGCAATCAGCAGCCGCATTCGCTTGATTTTGATAAGCTCCAAGCTTTAAACGGTAGTAAGTCATGCCACTCACGTAAATAGTTTCTACATTCGCCACGAATTCGCCCTGAAATAACGAAGATGCGCTGGCTTTTATTTGATTTAAACTTTGGCTAAGTCGCTCTTTGTCGGTAACAGCTGCAACTTGTAAGGCAAATAAGGCTTTAACGGCTTGTTTTTCATCAGCTGTATTCGCTGCTACTTTAGCTTTTTGTGCAACTTTTGGTGCTACCGTTTCAGCCGAAGCTTTAGCTGTTGGTACTTCAGGCGTATTTGTTGATGCAGAACCTTGTTTTGCTACCGCATTTAATTGGCTTATTAATAGCTTTAGATCTTGTTCAATCACTAATAAACGCTCAACACCTGCTTTGGCTGCTTGCCACTGCTGAGACGATGCTTTGAGCTGCGCCAACTCCTCCTCAGAAAGATTGGCACTCGCTTGCATTGGCTGAGGAGATTCTGCAGTTTTGGTGGTGCTGCATCCTGATATAAAAAGAGCAGCAATACAGGCAATTAGTATTGAGTAGCGTTTATATAAATTAGCATGTTGCATGGTTAAACCTTATTGTTATTAGTGGCTAATAAGTTGCGCTTGGACTTGGCAGTTCAAGCCTTTTACTTTTAATTCTGCACATACTTGTTCAAGTTCCCCTTGCGCAGACTCGGCATAAGCGACGGCTAAAATATACCGTTTTTGTTTTTCATCTTTAATATAAAAAGCATCACGCTTTGATTGCTCATTTAAATGACGTTTAATTAATTGATAATACGCTTTCATAATTGGCAATGATGAAAACCCACCCGCATTAGCAATATACGCTGGCGTTTGTGTTTTTTCTTTAAGCTCAAAGTCAACGCCCATTACTACTTCACCTTGCGCTGGTAATTTAACCACCACCTGTTGCGTATCTTTTAAGGATTTACGTTGCTTAAATTCATCATCTATAACCGCTTTATATTCGCCAGGACGTAAATCGGTAAACAAATAATAACCATCATAAGCAGCCTGTGTTTGCGCCACTTGCTTGCCTTGTTTGTCGAGTAATTTTACGGTAGCAAAAGGCTGTACTTCACTGCTGCCTTGCTCATCTTGTTTGTAAACAGTTCCCTCTAATTCACTACTGTTATTAAGCGGGACTTCCATATATTCAACAAAGCCGGCACGCGGTGTAATAGAAAAGCCATCATTGGCGGCAACTAAAAAAGGCTCACTAATACTACCAGAATCAATCACTATATCGGTGGTTCTATTTGCTGGCATTCCTTTAAGTATTGCTAAACCATTTTCGTTAGTTACCGCTCGGCGATAGTTTTGAACTCCTTTTACCTTAACACCTTCAATTCCCTTTTCTCCGTCATCTTGAATATTGTTATTATTTGAATCAAGAAAGACTCTAACCATTAAAGTGCCAGAGTTTGCGAGGCTTCTTTTACTTAAAAAGTACTCGTCAGTGTTCGTATCAAAACCAATACTAAAACGACTAAATAAACCTAGTCGCCAGTTATCATCATCATCGTAACTCATTGTGCTATTTAAGCTAAAACTATCGCTTTGCCAATTTAGACCCAACTCCATAGAAACTAAATCATTTATACGGGAGTTTCTCAGTGTGAATTCAGATTGCAAATTCTGAGATAAACTACGGCTTAATTCAGCTTGGTAACCCAGTATAGTTGAACCAGAGTCTGCGCTATAGTCAACACTAAAACGAGTGTATGTTTTACCAAATCGATGTTGAAGACGCATGCTGCCAAGTGTTGTTGCATCATCTAAAGAATCAAACTTTCGCCAAATTAAGTTGTTACTAATAACGGTACCGCCTAAATTATACGATAAGGTATTATCAACACTTAAATATGAGTCGCTAAACTCTCTGTTGTTATAGGCGAGCGTATTTTGATAGCTCAAGCTTCCAAACGATTTATCAAACAACTTTCCTGCCGCATATAATCGATAACTTTCAGTTTTCGCTGTTTCTGTATCACCAACTATTTTCTCATTGTTTTGAGACAGGCTTAAACGTACCGATTGACCAATTAACTCACCTCTAGCAGCTACCTCTAGCTTGTCTTCATCGTTATTATTTTTTTCATAATCTAGATTAAGTAATACTTTATCAAATATACTTAGGTTCGAACCAAAAGCATAATTGTTAACATTATCACCCGAATTACTATTTAATATTGATGTACCAGCATAAACCGATAAATAATCAGTTAACCCCGTTTCATAACGGCCTGCTAGCTGCCAACCTTTGCCCTCTGTCGAATAAAGTGATTGATTAAATAACTGCTCACCTTGCTCAGTAATTGACAACTCATAGAACGACTCATCTGCTGACAAACTATTACCATCTATAAAGTATTGCTCTGTTTTTCGCTCTACTTGCCCTTGTGGGCCATAAAAAATTAGCTCAAAATTATTAGCACCAAACAATAAATCAATATCTTCAAATAAATAACGCCCATCAGCTAAACTAAACTGCTGCGCTAGCAGTACATCATTACGGTATAACTCAACATCCCACCCTGGTTGAATAGCACCCGTTAAATTAATTTGATTACTATTAACCTGTTTAAAAAGTGGTTTGTTATCAACTTTTACTCCTCTGGCGTAACTACTATTAAATTGTTTACCGACTTGAGTTGCTAATACATCTCCAAATTGAACAGTTGTCGCATTTAAAGGACCTAATAACCGTGCATCTTTACTTTGACGGCTAAATGATAATCTTGAATCTGATAGTAAATCTTGTTTTCGCCCTGCAAAAAAATACTGAGCATTAAAATAGGCTAAGTCATTTGACCCTAATACAGAGTACCCTATCGCTGAATCCGTATTACTCTTGGTTGCACTAAGCTGCACATCAGCAAGAGGAGATGAAATTGCACTGTATGGACTGGCCTTCCACGGTAGTATTGCTTGACGTGACTCTCTATTAGTTACAGTTTCTCGCTGCTCTCTTTCGCGTTTTAATTCTATAGGTAATTTGGTAGGGGAGCTTACATATAGCTCAAGTGCTGAATATTCAATATCAATATCTAACGAAAACCACTGCGCTAGCAAGTTACTATCAACAAACATATCGCCGTTATCAGCATAAGCTTGTTGGCTGTTAAATGAATATCTAGCGCCGTTAATTTGTGCTGTGTTTGTATTTAGGTCTAGATAAAACTGATTATCTTCACGAATAAACCACCCTTGAGCAATAAGGTCATCGCTATTTATATCGATAGCAAAATCCAGGCTTTCTGAAAAACTTAATAAATCTATTAATACACCTGTTTTACTTTTCACCCCGAGCATTTCGCCCAAGTAATTTTTTTTCACGAACGATGAAAAAAATAATAACTCCCCTTCGGGGATGCCCTCACCTTGCTGCACATTAAGCTCAGGCTCTGTTCTTTCATTTACAGCTTGTTCAGTGTTGTATTGCTGCCATTTTTTATCTATTTTTTTTATGCTAGCAAGAATGGCCTGAGTGTCAGGCTCTGCTGCTAATAATGGATCAATTGATAAAAAAATGATCAACAACCACTTTAAGCGCTTAAAGTAATACATCGCCTATTTCAAATTACCGATAATTGCATTATTAATTGACGCAAACTTTTCACTAAAAATAGTATCGCGATATTCTTTAAGCCCTGTATAAATTAAGCGAATTTGACCATCTTTCGGGATATTTTGATCTGCAAAAATTGGTATCGTCGCCGTTGTTGTTTTTAGCTCAGGGTAAATACTAAAATCGTTTAACATGGCGATCTTTTTCTCTGTATCCGCTCCTTTTTGCTTAAAGAAAACTTCTAACTTGCCAAAAGAACTAAAGTCACCCTCTCGCTTAATTTCAATCTCAAGCGCCTTTTTTTCTGGGCTGTGTATAAGCTGTAAATTACTGATATTTACATTGGGTTTTTCAGCACCTTTTCGCAAAATAACGGGAATAGTGTAGCTTAAGAGTAAGTTTACCTTGATGCCTAGTCTCTGTTGCTGACTTTGAGCTTCATTAGGGAGTGCTTTAAAGGCTAGATGAGAGCGGTATTCCTGCTCTGCTAAACCTTTCGGCTTCCGAATAGCAAGCTTAACTATTTGCCTTTCTCCTGGCGCTAATCTAACTTGCGATGGGCTGATCCTAACCATATTTTTAAGTGAAGATGAACTTTCTTGATCAGCCGCTAAATTAGCATACCCTCCGCCAGCTAGTGCAACTTTGTCTTGCCACTCCAACCTATAAGTTTTGGGTTCATTAGAGTTATTAACAACAATGACTTTAGCAACACGTTGGCGCTCATCAAAATTGATTCTTGTTGGAGAAATAAGTAAGTTTGCATAAGAATGAAAGCTAATTAAAATAAAGCTTACTAAGATAAAAAAAGTTTTTATTATTGTCATTTAATCAACATCTCTAGTTGTCTAATAATTTAGCGTCACTTCAATTGTAGTATCAAAGATGCCATCTTTATAAGTATTGCCGTCACCTGAGGTACTCAATTGCCCCCCAACTCTCAATAACGCAGTCCCTGTGGTATCGGTTGTAATGGTCGCATTGTATATGAGTTGATTTAAAATCAGTGATGCACCACCAAAAATGTTATTTAAAGGTTGGTTGCTTACAAAGTCACTCACATTTACTTGAATACGTGCAGGGTATCCTTCGAGCAGCAATTCAGCTGCATGGCCTTTTTCAAGTAAATATATCTTATTGGTTAAGGTATTTGTATTACTAGGCAACAAAGTTATAGAGCTAATGCTTTGATTATCACTTATAACAATTTTACCAAAACTCAATGGCTCAAGCGGTGTTACCTGCGCGCACAAACCTGGAGTTAAGGAAGCTGCTAGTATGAATAAAATTAATTTCATAAAATAGCCTGCTTTATAATAAAGCAGGCTTTGCTCATTAATAGTTTAATTCTAATGTGAATGAGCCACTGTAAGTGCCATCAATGTAATCACTCGTAGGAGTTGTGGCATCTGTCGTTAATGTGGCACCAACATTAAATGTCGCTTCACCATTTGCGTCTACCTGAATGGTCGTTGTAGCAGCACTGTTAGGCGTCGCGCCAGTTAGCACATAATACGTTGGAGTACCCAAAGTAAATGCTGCAGTACCAGCAGGTGCTGCATCAGGTGAAATTGCAGTTTCTGTCGGATTTGTAATTGTCAGTGAACCGAAAGGAGACACGCCAGAAACAGAAAAAGAAGCTGGTGCACCTGGTACTAAAATTGCGATTTCAGCATCTGCAATCGATGTAGAAGCCGTTGTAGGTGAGGTCGCTGGATTTGCGGCTAAAACAAGAGTAGCCGTCTCAGCTGCTGCTAAATCCGCTGAGGCACGAATTGTTCCAAAATCTAGTGCAGAATCGTTAGTCAAGGTAAAAGCATTTTGAACTGTAACACCTGCTTGAAACGAAACTGATTCAGCTGCAGCGCCGAAAGAAAGTACAGCCATTGATGCAGCTAATGCTGCTTTAGTAAATATTTTGTTCATAGTTTTCCCTTAGATATAAAGTATAAACCTGTTAGTCAGGTTATGTTAAGTATCGGCCAAAATCACTAAAAAGTTAGAAAAATATTTACTTTATTTTGATTTATAATAACAGGATGCAAAAATAAGCGTAAAAAAACCTTAAACATCCTCTGAAAATGTCGCTAAGGTACACTTATTACCTATTTTGTAAAAAAACAAACACAACTGCGCCGCTTGCTGTTGATTTTTCAGCGGGCCTGCTACAACACTATAAAACGTTGTTGATTCCTTTTGTTGCTCATTAATGCGGTATTGTAAAATACTGTTTAACTGAGGGTATTGCTCTTTTAGTCGCTGTACTTGCCTTTTGGCTCCGTTAGAAACTAAATAACGTCCAATTTGTACACCGTAAATTGCTTTGTTTGTACTGATAGTGTTATCGGCTAAGGCAGTTTCTGAGGAGAGTTGTAAAGATTGCTTAGAGCCATATTCAACACGTTTTACCTTCTCTTTCAACGGCTCAGGTACGGTATCAATATCTGTTTGTGCAGAAAGAGCTTGAATCAGTAATGATAAGTCCTCTTCCATGGTGCTTAAACGCGCTATCTGCTCTTTGTTGTTATCCCATTGCTCTAAGTAAGGTTTTATATCTTTTTCACGCACAAGCTTGTCGCTTTGTGAGTCGGCGGGCATTAGCTGGTTGCTACAACCAGCTAATGCAAATGGTATTAGTAATATTATTAAACGAAGTTTCACTTTAAAGCACCTATTACAAAAAACTAGCTCTAGCTATTATGCAATAAAAGCGCCAAATAAATAATTTATAATCTAATTGGTTTGTCAGTGTAGTTACTCACAAAGCAATCAACTTTATAGAATTTAAATACCTCACAATCATCCTCAGCACTTTTAAAGTTAAAATACTCACCTAACTTTAGTCGATAATAGGTTTTGTTATTAACTTTTGCTTTTTCAATGTTTGTGGTGATTTTATCCTTAAACAAAGGCGCTGCTTTTTTGTTAATGTGCTTCCACTCTTTAGCAACACTTTCTTCTGAATCAAGCGACGCTACCTGTAAGGCAAATACTTTTTTGTTTTTATCTACCATTGCCACTTTTGTTGCCATCGATATTTTAGAGGCAACCTTTTTGTTCACCCTAGAACTAATGGCTTTCACTGGCGAGCGAACAGTTCGTTTACTGTAGCTTTTTGAAGGAGCTGTAATTATTTTTGTAGGAACACTAGCATAGCGGCTGCTATATCGCTGATTTTTTAGAACGTCCCTACCAGTCGGTTTTACATAACGGTTACTATATCTTTGTCTCGGTCGTTCAACGTTATCTGAGGTGCTTGCGTAGTTATTACCATACCTGAGGTTTGGCGAGGCATTAGTCTTAATTGATGAGCGAGCATAGCGATTGCTAATAGCCTGATTAGATTGCGCTATTGCTTTACTGTTAATAATATCTAAATTATCAACTAAATATGTAAGCTCACGTTCTAACTTTAATAGTCGCTCTATACCAGAACGTGCTTGTTGCCATTGCAAGGCTGCATCTTTTAGCTGTGCTAGCTCAAGTGCGGTGATAGTTACATATTCAGGAGAATCTTTAACTTGTTCATTTAACGTAGTTTTATCTGGCGATATAGTACAGCCACTCCCAATTAACATGAGTAACGCTATAACTAAATATCGGTGATACTTTATGCTGCATTCACACATTGATTGTTTCTCTTTCAACAGTTTAGATCGCTAAATTGAGCCAATTTACAATTGGCCTAATAAAGAACGTTAACTACAAAACAACTTTAGTTAACATAAAGATTACATTACAAACCCAGATCTGTCTGTATAACTGCAAAAATAGTTATAATTAAAGTCCTGAAAAAGCGACTTTACAATCAAAAAAAAGCGCCATATAGGCGCTTTAAATAAATAAAGAACTGATTAGATTAACGTTTTAATAAAGGTCTTAAGCTCATCAGCAAATTCATCGCGGCGTAAGGCAAATTCAATCGTCGCCTTCAAATAACCAATTTTACTACCACAATCATGGCTTCGGCCTTTGATAGCATAAGCGTCTACTTTTTCGTTTTGCATAAGCATCGCAATTGCATCTGTTAGCTGAATCTCATCACCAGCACCTTGTGGTGTTTTAGCTAATAATGGCCAAATATTTTTGCTCAACACGTAACGACCAACCACAGCAAGGTTTGAAGGTGCCTCGTCAACGGGTGGCTTTTCTACCATACTTTTAATGGGTGAGCTTTCACCTTGGTTTAACTCAACATCACCTAAATCAACAACACCAAATTTATCTACGTCATCTTTAGGAACTGGTTCAACCATAATTTGACTGTGTTTACTTTGCTCAAAGCGAGTGATCATTTCCGCTAAATTATCTTTTGTTAAATCACTTTCCACTTCATCGATAATAACGTCGGGTAAAATAACCACAAAAGGTTCATCCCCTATAATAGGAGCAGCACAGTTAATAGCGTGACCTAACCCTTTTGCCTCACCTTGACGCACATGAATAATCGTCACGTCGTTAGGGCAAATAGACTGTATTTCGGCAAGTAATTGCCGCTTTACACGTTTCTCTAACGTAGCCTCTAATTCAAAGCTAGTATCGAAATGGTTTTCAATTGAGTTTTTACTCGAATGCGTTACTAACACTATCTCTTTAATGCCAGCGGCAACGGCTTCGCTAACAACGTATTGAATTAGTGGACGGTCTACAACTGGCAGCATTTCTTTTGGAATTGCTTTAGTGGCCGGTAACATACGTGTTCCAAGGCCCGCTACAGGGATCACTGCTTTCATTATGCTCTCCTTATTTTTTAAACTGAAAATGGGTACTGAATCGCTTCATGGCATTGATAGCCAACCACCTCAAAGTCATCACGTGTTACCCATGTTTCTATATCTTCGAGTGATTTAATCTCTGGGTTGATTTTTAATTGGGGAGAAGCAAATGGCTCACGCTTTAACTGCACATCTCGCATTAAATCGAGCTGGTTTTCATAAATATGAGCATTGGTAATTTTATGATATGCCTTACCCGCTTTATGGCCGGTAATTTGGGCAACTAATGCAAGCAATACAAAACATTGAATTTGATTAAAATTAAGCCCCAGTGGAACATCACAACTGCGTTGATATGAGGTTAAATACAGGGTGTCGCCCAATAATGAAAAGGTATGTGTGTGCATACATGGGCGCAAGCAACCAAGTTCAAATTCACCAGGGTTGTAAAATGTAATAATTTCGCCCCGATCATCTATGCCATTTTTTAAATTATTAATGACCTTTGCCAGTTGATCCAGTGTTGAACCATCAGGGCGTTGCCAGCCACGTCCTTGAACGCCATAAACGCGCCCCATATCATCCTCACCTTTACGGTTAGGATTATTGAGCCAGGCACTATTTTCATTGGCGTTAGCATCCCAGGTTTTACAGCCTATACTACGAAACTGCTCAGCACTGTCATAGCCTCTTAAATAACCTAACAATTCAGCAATAGCCGCTTTGTAATAGCTCTTTCGAGTGGTGATCATAGGGAACTGATTATTCGCCACATCGTATTCTAAATCAGCGTTTATAACCGTTAAACAACGTGTACCGGTACGTTTATTTTCAACCCATTGTCCTTGGTCAACAATGCGCTGACATAATTCTAAATATTGTTTCATCTAACTTCTTCTTTTAAACTTTTGCCGCTGTTTGCGATTGTGGTTGTTTATAGGCCCAAATAAGTAAGCCTAACCCGCCAATGATCATAGGTAACGATAGAATTTGCCCCATTGAAATGAAGTCGGCAAATAACCCCAATTGCGCATCGGGTTGGCGAAAATACTCAATACCAAACCTAAATACGCCGTAACCCAGTAAGAACAAACCTGACACACTTCCCGCAGGACGAGGACGTTTAATAAACCACAATAATATGACAAACAATACCAGCCCTTCAAAAAAAGCTTCGTAAAGTTGTGATGGGTGGCGTGCAAGCGGGCCTCCAGTTGGAAATACCATTGCCCATGGAACATCGGTAGTGCGGCCCCATAATTCGCCGTTAATAAAGTTACCTATACGCCCGGCAAGTAAACCAACTGGCACTAAAGGCGCTACAAAGTCACCGACTTGCAATAAGGACTTTTTACGCTTGTAAGCTAAAATAGAAATCGCAGTGATCACCCCAAGTGTGCCGCCATGAAACGACATACCACCTTGATCGATTCTAAATAAATATAAGGGGTTTTCGATAAAATAACTAAATTGATAAAACAGAACATATCCAACACGACCACCTAATATAACGCCCAGCATGCCGTAAAAGAGTAAATCACTGACTTCGTCTTTAGTCCAACCCGACCCTGGTTTTTTAGCTTGACGATTAGCAAACCACATCGCAAACGCAAAACCAATTAAGTACATTAACCCATACCAACGAACGCTAAGTGGTCCAACAGAAAATATTATTGGATCAATTTGAGGAAACTCCAGTGCCATAAAAATAAACCTTTAGCTAAAAACCATTTTAATAGCGATGAAAACCAGTAACATCGCGAAAACTTTCTTAATTGTATTCACAGGTAAGTAATGTGTTGCCTTAGCCCCAATAGGCGCTATAAACCATGAGGTAACAACAATCCCAAATAAAGCAGGTAAATATACAAACCCCATAAAACCATGCGCTAAGTCCGTTACATGCCACCCAGCGCTGATGTAACCGATAGACCCAAAAAAGGCAATTACAATACCACATGCAGCAGCGCAACCAATTGCCTTTTTAATATCAACCGAAAAATAATGCAACATAGGCACAAGTAATGCACCGCCACCAATGCCAATTAATCCAGACAAAGCCCCCATTACCGAACTAACACTAGCTAGCACGGGGCCTGCGGGCAAAGGGTGTTCTGCGCTCACTTTATTACGAGCAGAAAGTACCATTCTCATTGCAATAAAAACTACACTGACGGCAAACACCGTTCTTAACATTTTCTCAGGGATAAAGCTGGCAGCAAAGCCACTTACCAATGCACCAATGGCCACGCCCGACATAACCCAAGGAGCAATTTTCCAAGGCACATTATCATTTTTATGATGAGCCAACGCTGAAGAGGTAGAAGTAAATAAAATAGAGGCTAAAGATGTTGCAATGGCGATAACTAACACATGATCGGCAGCGGCAACGTCAAAACTAAGTAGCAAACTACTTAGCACTGGCACAATGATTAAACCACCGCCTATGCCTAGTAACCCTGCTAAAAAACCAACAATGCAGCCTAACAGCGCACAACTTGCAACTAGAAGTCCTAGTTCATACATAGTTATCTCTAATACATTTAATTATAAGTATATTTTAATTGATTATATAAACAATTACAGTTCTATCATTTTGGTGTATAAAATAAATTACCTAGCTGATGCTCTATCATAAAACTACGAGTTAACCGCAGTACTTGTTTAGCGTTGGGCTGTGCCAAACATTCGCTCAGTAATTGTTCCATGTCGCTTACATTTAAGCGCCTTAGCACCCACTTCACTTTGTTTAGTGACGATAAGTTCATGCTTAAACGCCTATAACCCATAGCAATCAGTAATATTGCGCCCTCGGGGTCGCCACCAAGCTCCCCACATAAACTAAAGGGCAATTCATAGTGCTCACACTCGCTGGCAATATTATTTAATACACGCAACACGGCTGGATGGTAGGGGTTAAATAAATCGGCTACGCGTGCATTTGCTCTGTCTACGGCTAATAAATACTGAGTTAAGTCGTTACTACCCACTGAACAAAAATCGACTTTTCTAGACCACTCTGGCAGCATAAATACACTTGAAGGTACCTCAAGCATAATACCAATATCAGGCCTTTCTATTAGTTGCTCAGGAAATGCTTCACTTAACTCATAATAAGCTTGGTTAAACAATGCCAGTGACTCTTCAACCTCATCGGTGCCACTGATCATCGGCAGCATTATTTTTAAATTACCTAAGCCAATATTCGCTTTTAGCATCGCTTTGAGTTGATCTAAAAAAAGCTCAGGATGATCTAAGCTAATTCTAATACCTCGCCATCCTAAAAACGGGTTTTCTTCGGTAATGTTAAAATAATCTAAAACTTTGTCGCCACCTATATCTAACGTTCGCATAACAACGGGGTTAGGGTAATAGCTACTTAGTACTTCTCGGTACCACTTTTCTTGTTCTTGTTGCGATGGAAACTGCCCCTTTTGCATAAACCATGCTTCGGTTCTGTAAAGGCCAACACCATCACAAATATGGGCACTATTTTGTTGGGTATTAAGCTCAAGCCCTGCATTAAGTAATAAACTAATATGCTCACCGTCTAAAGTGATTGCAGGCAGTGCTTGTTCTTCTAAAAACCGATTATTGAGTAAGTTATCTTGGTGTTGTAATTCAGTATACTCATCAATAAGCATTTGCGAAGGCGAAATATATAAACGCCCAGCAAAAGCATCTAAAATCATTTCTTTACTATCAAACTGCAATAGCGGTAAATCTTCAATACCCCAAATCGCAGGCACGCCCATAGCACGGGTTAAAATAGAGGCATGGCTATTGGCTGAACCATTAATACTCACAACCCCCGCTAAACGCTCATTGGGCACCTCTGCTAACATAGCTGGCGTTAGTGTGTGCGCTATTAAAATGGTGTTTTCAGGGTAGTCTTTTATTGCGTGTTCGGTATTCACTAAGTGATGCAGCACTCGTAAGCCAATGTCTTTAACATCAACCGCACGCTCTTTAATGTAAGGGTCTTGCATTTCGTTAAACTGTGCAACTAAACGTTCAATCACAATTTTTAATGCACTTTTTGCACACCACCCTTCTTGTAATTGTGTCTCTACATTATGACCTAAACTTTTAGCATCTAGTAATTGCTGATATACATCAAATACAGCCAACGCCTCTTGCGGTATGCTGTCACTTAACGTCATCGATAAGGTGCTAAATTCTTTGCGCGTAGCAGCAACCGCTTGGGTGAATAAACGGCGCTGTTCAATGACATCATTATTCTTAGTAAGTTCTATGGACTTAAAATTAAGTTTAGGAATAACAACAAAAGCTTTACCAATACTTATACCTGGTGCGCTAGAAACCCCTTTTAATACCGATGTTTGATGAGACGACTCGTCTTGGCGTAATACTTCTTTTATTTCAGCATGGGCTAATTGCGAAGCTAACTGAGCAGAAAGCGTAATTAAAAACGACTCCTCATCTTGAGAAAATACGCGCGCCATTTTCTGTTGAACAACAATAACACCTAACACTTTCTTTTGATGAACAACAGGCACAGACAAAAAGGCGTTATAACCTTCTTCGTTAACTTCTGGGGAGAGTTTAAAACGAGGATGCGACTTGGCAAAGGCAATGTTAATTGCTTCTTCACGCTGAGCAACAAGCCCAACTAAACCCTCGGTAAAGCCAATTCTAAATTTGCCCACCGCATCAGGGTTTAACCCTTCGGTAGCCATCAGTACAAAATTATCTTGGCTGTAATCTGCAAAATAAATGGAGCAGCACTGGGTATTCATGGCATCTTTTACCATTTTCACAAAGCACACTAACGCGTCGTCTAAATTCGCTTGTTGCGAAACAGACTCAGCTATCGCTCTGAGTGTTGCCAGCATACACTGCTCCTTTTTATGTAAAACTACCTTTTATTTCGCCAGTGATCTTTTTGTTGCTCTCGCTTATTAAAGGGCATAGCAAAGGGAGCAAACTCTTTCATAACACGTCGATAAACGTCCCGTTTAAACGACACAACCTGTCTAACCGGGTACCAATAACTTACCCATCGCCAATCATCAAATTCCGGATGATGGGTTTTCAGTAAGTTAACATCTTCATCTTTACAGCGCAGTTTTAGTAAAAACCATTTTTGTTTTTGCCCAATACACACCGGACTTGAATCTCGGCGGATTAATCGTTTGGGTAATTTATAGCGTAACCAATGTTTTGAGCTTGCAACTATTTCTACATCTTCTGGTCGCAAACCTACTTCTTCGTGTAATTCACGGTACATAGTTTGTTCTGGTGTTTCACCATCATCAACACCACCTTGGGGAAATTGCCAAGAATGTTGACCATAGCGTCTGGCCCAAAACACTTGCCCCTGATTATTGCAAATTACAATTCCGACATTGGCACGAAAACCTTCGGCATCAATCACCTTAGTGCCTCATTTGTAAGTCGATTTTTTATGATTGTTCCACATTAGCTGCAATACGGCAAATACTATTACGTGCAAGCCTCGTTAACACCTTCGCTTAAGGCAAATTAATGGCGAAATCCATTGCATGTGAATAACAAACAACACTGCCATACGTAAATACATAAAAACCACACTGTTTGTGCTGGTTACTCACAGCTTGTGCATAACTTTTGTAAAACACGCTCATTTAGCAAACAAATCCACAATACAAGATCAAAAAAGTGATGTTCTCCACAGAATCTGTGGATAAACATGTTTATACATCTGTATTTATCCTTACAACAATTATAGACCTTAATTAAAACTGAACACCAAAAACAAAAAAAGCAATGTAGTTCAGTTACTTAGTTAATTTTAACGCTTTAAAGCAGTGCATAAAATTGCACCAATCATAGTAAGTATAAAAATCAACCAACCGCTAAAGATATCCACTATCAAGCTAATTTGCTATCATGGCGTTGGTATTTATTCAACTAAATTAACAGTATGCAACCTTTAAAACCTCATTCAATTAATCAACTAATGCAACGTGTCAATAATATTGCAGGGCTCACACTTGGACAACTAGCACAGCAGTACCACTTTAAAACGCCAGATGATTTATTGCGTGAAAAAGGCTGGACAGGTCAACTGATTGAGTATGTATTAGGCGCAACCGCTGGTTCAAAACCGCTCCCCGACTTTGAAGATTTAGGCATAGAGCTTAAAACATTGCCTATTTCATATAAAGGTAAACCGCTAGAAACCACCTTTGTGTCGGTCACCCCGCTAATGAATGTAACTGGCATGACGTGGCACACAAGTAGCGTACGTAAAAAGTTGAATCATGTTTTATGGTTACCTATTTTAAGTGAGCGCGATATCGCTCCTTTTGATAGAACCATAGGCAGTGGCTTTTTGTGGCAACCTTCCCCCGCGCAAGATGCACAATTGCAGCGAGACTGGGAAGAACAAATGGAGCTTATAGCTCTTGGTAGAATTGATGAAATCTCAGGTCATTTAGGGGATGTAATGCAAATACGACCAAAAGCAGCCAATAGCCATATTGTTACCGATGCAATAGGCCCAAACGGACAAATTATAAAAACTCTGCCACGTGGCTTTTACTTAAAAACCAGTTTTACGGGTGATATTTTAAAAAAGCAATTTCAGCTTTAATTGATGAAAAGTAATTAGCGTTGAGCTCGGCTAGTTGCTTACTAATGCCTGCCGCCTAATGTCTACTTTCCTTTTTTTAACCCAAACATTCGCACTGCTTGCAGACCTGCAAACTTAACGCCAGTAGCCCGTTCCTTTTGCCTCTTTTTTGCTATTTTTTACAAAAAATCCCCGCATAGGCGGGGATTTATAAATCAAAGTTGAACATTTACCTTAACCGGAGTTAAAAATAAATATTACTGACCTTTAACTTCTTTTAAACCATTGTACGGTGCTTTAGCGCCTAATTGCTCTTCAATACGTAGCAATTGGTTGTACTTAGCAACACGATCTGAACGGCTTAATGAACCCGTTTTAATTTGACCTGCAGCAGTACCTACCGCTAAATCAGCAATAGTTGCATCTTCAGTTTCACCAGAGCGGTGAGAAATAACCACTGTAAAACCTGCATCTTTTGCCATTTTGATTGCTGCTAACGTCTCTGTTAGTGAACCAATTTGGTTAAATTTAATTAAGATTGAATTGGCAATACCGTTATCAATACCGCGTTTTAAAATCTTAGTATTGGTTACGAATAAATCATCACCCACTAATTGAACTTTATCGCCCATTAGTTTGGTTTGGTGTGCAAAGCCATCCCAATCAGACTCATCTAAACCATCTTCAATTGATACAATTGGGTATTGCTCAGTTAAATCTTTTAAGAAGTGGTTAAACTCTTCAGATGTAAATTGCTTACCTTCACCTTTAAGGTCATAGATATTTGCTTCTTTGTTATAAAACTCAGAGGCCGCACAATCAAGTGCAAGGGTAATATCTTTACCAAGCTCATAACCGGCATTTGCAACAGCCACTTTAATAGCTGCAAGTGCAGCTTCGTTTGATGCAAGGTTTGGTGCAAAACCACCTTCGTCACCTACAGCTGTTGAATGTCCATCTGCTTTAAGTACCTTAGCTAGGCTATGAAATACTTCAGCACCCATACGCAATGCTTCACGGAAGTTAGTAGCACCTACTGGCTGAACCATAAATTCTTGAATATCTACTGAGTTATCAGCGTGCTCACCGCCGTTGATGATGTTCATCATTGGTAGTGGCATAGAGTAAACACCTGGCGTGCCATTTAAGTCAGCAATGTGCTCGTAAAGCTCTACTTTTTTAGATTGTGCAGCCGCTTTTGCGTTAGCAAGTGAAACCGCTAAAATAGCATTAGCACCTAGTTTTTCTTTGTTTTCAGTACCATCTAAATCAAGCATTACTTGGTCTACATCACTTTGAGCAAGTGCGTTTTGACCTTTTAGCGCTTCTGCAATTTCATTATTAATGAAGCCAACCGCTTTTAATACGCCTTTACCTAAGTAACGCGCTTTATCACCATCACGTAATTCTAATGCTTCGCGAGTTCCTGTAGATGCACCTGAAGGTGCAGCAGCACGGCCCCATGAACCATCAGCTAAATATACCTCAGCTTCAACAGTTGGGTTACCACGCGAGTCCATAATTTCACGACCGATTACTTTTACGATTTCTGACATCTTGATTCCTCTATATTCCCAAAATGGTGAGTGCGGCTAACCTGAGTTTGGCTAGCCTTAGAAACAAAAAAGGCCGCGCATCATGCACAGCCTTTTTATATTACGAAGACGCTTTTTGATAGGTATGAGCCGCAGCTACAAACCCTTCAAATAGCGGGTGACCATCACGTGGTGTTGAAGTGAATTCCGGGTGGAATTGCGCTGCAATAAACCAAGGGTGATCTTTATTCTCAATAATCTCTACTAGTTTTTTATCTTCAGATAAACCTGTAAAGCTTAAACCAGCTTGCTCAAGTTGTGCTACAAAGTTGTTGTTAACTTCATAACGGTGACGATGGCGTTCAACAATTTCGTCGCTACCATACACATCATGTACTTTAGAGCCTGGTGTTAAATGACATTTTTGTGCGCCTAAACGCATAGTGCCACCTAAATCAGATTTTTCGTCACGTAATTCAACATTACCTTCAGCATCTAACCACTCAGTGATTAAACCAACCACTGGCGAGTCTGAGTTTGCGTTAAATTCAGTTGAATTTGCATCAACTAAACCGGCAACATTTCGTGCGTATTCAATAAGCGCAACCTGCATACCTAAACAAATACCTAAGTAAGGCACTTTGTTTTCACGAGCATATTTTGCCGCTAAAATCTTACCTTCAACACCACGACCACCAAAACCACCTGGCACTAAAATAGCATCTAAGCGAGAAAGAACATCCGTTCCTTTGGTTTCTAAGTCTTGTGAATCAACGTATTGGATATTAATAGTTAAACGATTCTTCAGTCCCGCATGCTTTAATGCTTCGTTTACTGATTTGTATGCATCTGGTAATTCAATGTATTTACCTACCATACCAATTGTCACTTCACCCGTTGGGTTAGACTCTTGATACAATACTTGTTCCCACTCAGCTAAATCAGCTTCAGGCGCGTCTAAATGAAAACGACGACATACAAAGTTATCTAACTCTTGCGATTTTAATAACGCAGGGATTTTATAAATACTGTCTACATCAGGCAGTGAAATAACTGCTTTTTCTTCAACGTTTGTGAACAATGCAATTTTTGCACGCTCGTTATTTGGCAGCTTACGGTCTGAGCGACAAATAAGAATATCTGGTTGAATACCTACCGAGCGTAACTCTTTAACTGAGTGCTGAGTTGGTTTTGTTTTCACTTCACCGGCAGGGCCTAAGAATGGCACTAAGGTTAAGTGAATAAAAAGTGCGCGTTCACGACCAATTTCTGTACCCATTTGACGAATTGCTTCGATAAATGGTTGTGATTCAATATCACCTACCGTACCACCAATTTCAACGATTGCTATATCATGGCCTTCTGCGCCATCATAAACACGTTGCTTAATGTCATTGGTAATATGAGGAATAACCTGAATAGTTGCGCCAAGATATTCACCACGTCTTTCACGACGTAGTACATCTTCATATACGCGCCCCTGCGTAAAGTTATTACGGCTGGTCATTTTGGTGCGAATAAAACGTTCGTAGTGACCTAAATCAAGGTCCGTTTCTGCGCCGTCTTCGGTAACGTATACTTCACCGTGTTGAATTGGGCTCATTGTGCCTGGGTCAACGTTGATGTAAGGATCCAGCTTTAGAATGGTAACATCTAAGCCACGGGCTTCTAAAATAGCGGCCAATGATGCTGCTGCAATACCTTTACCCAACGAAGAAACAACTCCGCCAGTAACGAAGATAAATTTTGTACTCATGCGAACCCTAGAATATCAGGAATTAAAAGGAATATAATACCCAAACAAGTGATTTTGGAATATAAACAAGACGGGGCGAAATTGTACCAAAACATGGCTAAGCAATCCAGCTATAAATAGCAAATCTGTGCACAAAAAACAGACATTTTTTATGTCCCTATTTATTTAATTTTTTTATTGCATCCCATGCCGCATCCATTTCCTCTAAAGACGCTGACTCAATACATTTACCCTGGGCAATTAAGTAATTTTGCACCTTTTCAAATCGTGCAGAAAACTTATCGTTGGCACTACGAAGCAATTGCTCTGGATCACGTTTAACATGGCGCGCTACATTCACGGTAGCAAACAACAAATCACCTAGCTCTTCTGCTGTATGCGCTGAGTACGGGTTATGAGCTAAAGCTTCTTTCACTTCCTCAACCTCTTCACTCACTTTATCTATAGCGCCATGATAAGTAGGCCAATCAAAGCCTAAAGCGGCTACACGTTGTTGAATTTTTTTAGCTTTTGTTAAGCTAGGTAAACTATTTGGTATATCTTGCCAAAGTGTTGAGCTTTCATCTTGGGGTTTAGCTGCGCGCTCTTGTGCTTTTATTGCTTGCCACTGCGCGGCTAATTCGGCATCAGTTGTGGGTGTGTCTTGCGATGAAAATACATGCGGATGACGGCGCACTAGCTTCTCATTTAACTGAGCCACCACATCATTAAAGTTAAATAATTGCTGCTCTTGCGCTAGTTGCGCATAAAATACGATTTGAAATAACAGATCACCTAGTTCACCTTTAAGTTCATTTAAATCGTCGCGCTCAATACAATCAGCCACTTCATAGGCTTCTTCAAGAGTGTGAGGTACGATTGACGCAAACGTTTGCTTGAGATCCCAAGGGCATCCGCCCTCAGGGTTTCTCAGTGTTTGCATTATTTCCAGCAGTTGGCTTAAAGCCTCATTGTTAGCCTGATTACTGCCCTCGTTTTGCACTGTGTACCCCTTCGATCTGATGTAGCTTAGACAGCACTTTGTTTGTGCCTTGTAAGTCATGCACTTCAATTTGCATCACAAAAATAGCAGTTTGAGTGCTATCAACCGTGTTTACGTTCATATTGAGCACATTAACTTTTTCATTGGCAAGTGCAGAACTGATGTCACGAATTAAGCCAGAACGATCACTGGCTTCAATGCGAATAGTTAAGGCGTAAGAGCTACTAATATCGTCTGACCAACTCACTGAAATAACACGCTCGGGGTGCTTGTTTTTTAAATTACTAAACGAATCACAATCCTCTCGGTGCACCGCAATACCGCGCCCTTGAGTAATATACCCAATAATTTCATCCCCAGGTACTGGGCGACAACAACGAGCAACATGGCTCATTAAACTACCGACCCCATCCACCACAATACCGTTTTTGTCACCAGTCACTTTACTAGGCGATTTAAAACGAATTACCGGCTCATGCTCTGTTCTGTCGGTAATAAAGTTAAGCATTTGGTTAAGACGAATATCGCCTGCGCCAATGGCGACCATTAAGTCATCAAGTTCTCTAAAATTAAAACGCTTTATAGCAGGATCTAAATCTTTATAAGTTAGCTCTAATTTTTGTAATTCGTTATCAAGGATTTCTTTACCCGCACTTAAATTTTTATCGCGGTCGAGCTGTTTAAACCAATGGTGGATTTTGGCTCTAGCGCGAGACGATTTAATATATCCCAGCGACGGGTTTAACCAATCACGGCTTGGGTTTGGCTGCTTTTGGGTTAGTATTTCAACTTGGTCACCAGTGCTTAACTGATGAGTAAATGGCACTATTTTGCCAAATATTTTTGCGCCAATACATCGATGCCCTACATTGGAGTGAATGTAGTAAGCAAAATCAAGAGGCGTTGCCCCCAGTGGTAAGTCAAAAATATCGCCTCGAGGGGTAAACACATACACACGATCTTCAACCACTTGGTTTTTAAGCTCTTGTGCTAAATCGCTGCCATCAACCACTTCTTCTTGCCATTGCAGTAATTTACGCAACCAGCTAATTTTTTGCTCATAGCCTGAACCACGCCCTGGTAATGCGCCTTCTTTGTACATCCAATGCGCGGCGACACCCAGCTCTGCATCTTGATGCATGTCGTGTGTTCGTATTTGAATTTCAACGGTTTTACCCTCAGGACCAAACACAACCGTATGAATAGATTGATAGCCATTTTGTTTTGGGGTCGCAACGTAATCGTCAAACTCTTTATTTAAATGACGCCAATTAGTGTGCACTATACCTAGGGCGCCGTAGCAATCTTGTAATCGTTCAACCACAATTCGCATGGCACGTATATCAAATAGCTGATCAAACTCGTAGTTCTTTTTCGCCATTTTTTTATAAATGCTGTAGATATGTTTTGGCCTGCCGTACACCTCAGCTTTAATACCCGCTTCATGGAGGCGTTGTTTGACCTGTTCAACCATATCAACCATATACGCTTCACGGGCAAGGCGCTTATCATCGAGCTGCTTGGCAATGTTTTTATAAATATCGGGGTGCAAATAACGAAAAGCTAAATCCTCAAGCTCCCATTTTAATTGACCAATACCAAGACGATTGGCAAGCGGTGCAAATATATCAGCGGTCTCTTTGGCGGCAACTACTCGCTCTTCTTCTGCGGCATCTTTGACATTGCGTAAATGGCAAACCTGTTCGGCTAATTTAATCACCACAGCGCGCACATCTTCCACCATAGCAAGCAGCATCCGGCGAATATTATCGACTTGCACAGTGCCGTTGCCTTGATGAGCTAAGGTACTTATGGTAGCCATTTGTGACACACCTGTAAGCAGCACTGCAACATGATTGCCTAAATGCTCTTCTACCGCATCAATGCTCACTACATCATTTAAATAATAAGGGGTTAAATAGGCTGTGGCTAAAGAGTCAGCATCTAAATTTAACTCAACTAAAATCTCCACCATTTCTATAGCGGTATTTTGTCGCTCGCTGTTATCGCACGTTTGGCAAAGCTGCTGCGCTTTGTTGAGTAAGCTGATTTTTTCTTGAGACAAATCAAGAGATTCTACGCGTGAAAAAAAGTCACCCGCTTTATCATGTTGATGAGATTGACGTGTCGCTACCATAATGCGCTTTACCTCCGTTGAAATAACGCCATAGTTTCGATATGCCCCGTGTGAGGAAACATATTCATTAGCCCTATCTTGTTCAGCTCAAAGCCGGCTTGCGAAATAATAGCGCTGTCACGGGCTAAAGTAACAGGGTCGCAAGAAACGTATAAAATCGCTTTAAACTGAGTTAATGGAAGCTGTTCTAAAACTGCCATCGCACCAGTGCGTGAGGGGTCGAGTACTAAAACATCTAATTCTTTATTAAACCACGGCGCTTTTTTAATGCTCGTGGTTAAATCAAAACAATGAAACTGGGTATTAGTAATAGAGTTAGTGTGCGCATTTTGTGTTGCTAATGCAACCGCCGAAGTTACGCCCTCAATTCCTGTTACTGTTTTAGCTTGTTTGGCTAACACTAAAGAGAAGTTACCAATACCACAAAATAAATCCAGAACATTTTCATCGCCTTGAAGTGCTAACCAGTTTGCAGCTTGGATCAGCATCGCTTGATTTACACTCGCGTTAACCTGAATAAAATTACTGAGCCCAAACTCAAACATTATATTTAACTGTTCAAGTTTATAAAATGGCATAGCTAAATGTGAATGATCAATAGTATCACTGTCACTTTGCCACACTAACTGCCAATTATGAGCTGCCACACTTTGCTCAACAAACGCCTTATCATGAGGTGAAATCGCTTTGGTATGGCGGATAACAATAAAAGATTGTTCATCAGCGGCACATAATTGTAAATGACTGATACTGTGTAGCGTCTTGTTTTGATTAATGACTTTATCAAATACATTAAATACATCGGCAAATACATCACTTAAAACTGGGCACTGATTAATACTAACAATACTTTTAGAGCCACGTGCTCTGTAGCCTACCCGCATTTTTTTTGCAGCCTTGTCGAGCATAACAGCAATTCGAGCACTGCGTCGATAATGAGTTGCTTGGCTTTGCAGCGGGGCTTGCCAGTTTAAATCGGTTAATTTTGCAAACTTGGCAAATAATTGATTCACCGCAGCTTGCTTTTCAATTACCTGTTGTGTGGTATCTAAATGCTGTAGCTGGCAACCACCACACTGACTGTAATGTTCACAAATAGGCGCTGTGCGATATTCACTAGCTTTAATTATTTTAAGCGTATCAGCTTGGCTGTAACGTGCTTTATCATCAACCAACTTGGCTTTTACTCGCTCACCAGGTAATGCACCACTAACAAAACACACTTTATTATTGTACTTAGCAATACCACGGCCATGGTGATCCATTGCTGTAATATCGAGTTCTAGCGATTGCTGTTGTAGTGGTTTTTTCTTTGCTTTAAATATTTGTGCCATGAGGCATTACCTTAAAGGTTGATGAATTACGTCTCTACTTTGAGAATAGCTATGAGTATGTATATACTCACATTTAATAAAAATGATAATAATGCTCAGATTATGACCAAACTAGGCTTGCGCGATTCTGTTTTAACACTCACCCTGATCCCCACAGTGATCATTGGGCTATTACTAGGTGGTTATTTTACAATAAATCGTTACATTGAGCTTGATGAAATTTTATATCAACAAGGCACAACAATTTCTGAGCCTTTAGCGATTGCTCTTGAACAACCTTTACTGGAAAAAAATAAAAAACTACTTAATCGCGTGATTCGTTATACACATAACAAACACTCACCGGCGATTAAATCAATTGCTATTTTTAATGATAACAACCAACTTATTATAACTAGTAACTATCATCGCTCGTTCGATACCTTAATTGAGCAAACACAAATAGACAGTTTTAAAGCCACACATGTTCAGCAAACTGAAGAGTTAGTAACTTTTTTTACCCCTATTATTAATCACACAACACCTAATAGCGATTGGAATACCTCTGAGTTTCAGACCACATTAGGTACCGTAGTGATCCAACTTAATCGCGACAAAGCTGTTATTGGTCAGCAACGCGCATTATTAGTCAGCGGTATTATTATTATTCTTGCCTTAGTATTAGCAGCTATTTTAGCACTAAAACTTAGCCGTATGTTTATGACACCGCTAAATAAGTTAGTACTTGCTACCGACAGGTTGATTGAAGGGAAAAGACAAACAGGGTTAACTGAGCCCATGAATGGTGAGTTTGAACTATTGCGTGAAGGACTCAATACCATATCCCACTCTATGGTGATGCAAAAAGACGAAATGCAAAAAAATATTGATCAAGCAACTAGTGATTACCGCGAAACGCTTGAGCAATACGAAACACAAAATATACAGCTCACTATGGCTAAAAAAGAAGCCCAAGATGCTAACCGCGTTAAGTCTGACTTTTTAGCAAAAATGAGTCATGAATTGCGCACACCACTTAATGGGGTTATTGGCTTTACTCGCCAGCTTTATAAAACACCGCTAAATAAAAACCAAAAAGATTACCTTGATACCATTGAGCTTTCAGCAAACAGCTTACTGACCATTATTAGCGATATATTAGACTTCTCCAAATTAGAAGCGGGTGCTATGGAGCTTGAATCAATTCAATTTCAATTACGCGATAGCGTAAACGAAGTGATGACATTACTGGCACCTAGCGCTCACGACAAACAACTTGAGCTCTCTATTTATATAAACCCTCAGGTGCCCGATCACTTAACCGGCGATCCCACTCGATTTAAACAAGTACTTATTAACTTGTTAAGTAACGCTATAAAATTTACTGAAAAAGGCGCCATTAAAGTCGATATTAGCCATCGTTTGTTGGATGAGGAGCGTACTTCCATTTTAGTGTCGGTGGCTGACACCGGGGTGGGTATTCCTGCCGATAAACAAGACGCTTTATTTACCGCCTTTGGCCAAGCCGACTCCAGTATCACCCGTAAATTTGGTGGCACTGGCTTAGGGCTTATTATTACTAAACATATTGTTGAAGCTATGAATGGCCGTATTACCTTAAATTCAGCTCCAGGTAGTGGCACATGCTTTACTTTTAATGGCGTATTTAGATTACCAAATCATGTATTTATCAACGATTTGCCTACCCAGTCATTAATTGGTAAACGTGTTCTTTATCTAGAGCCACATAAGCATACCCATCATGCCGTTGTTTCATTATTACAAGAGTGGAAAATTAGCGTCACTCGATGTCATAGCGAAAGTGAATTTTTAGAGTGTATCGAGAAATCAGAGATTAATTTTGATATATGCCTTATTGGTCACATGGCATCGGTTGATGATATGCAGCGCTTAAAAAGCTATGTAAAAGCGGTTAGGGAATCAACCGATTATTTATATTTAATGCTTAATACTGTATCACACAATATGCGTGAAGCCTTTATAGGCAGCGGTGCAGATGCCTGTTTAAGTAAACCGCTCAACCATCGTAAATTATGTGAGTTATTAGCCGCACCATATCGACTTGATCACCCGGCGCATAACATAGACCAGCATGAACAAACTCTACTGCCATTAAAAGTATTAGTGGTAGATGATAACGACGCTAATTTAAAATTAATTTACACCCTACTCAACGAACAGGTGGAATTGATTGATACTGCTCATAATGGTTCACAGGCTTACAGCTTAAGTAAAAGTCATAAATATGATGTGATTTTTATGGATATTCAAATGCCGATAATGGATGGCATTACAGCCTGTAAACTCATTAAAGAGTCATCTTTAAATGAAGATACACCTATTATTGCCGTAACGGCGCATGCACTTAATAGTGAAAAAGAACAATTATTAAAAGATGGCTTTGAAGGCTATTTGACTAAGCCAATTGACGAAGATATGCTCAATCAAATTATTTGCGATCATAGCCCGCAGTTACCTGTAAGCCGTGATAAGTCAAAAAGCACATTTGAACATAGCACAGCCCCTTTTGATAGCACTCGGCTTGATTGGACGTTGGCGCTGCAACGTGCAGGCGGTAAGCCTGAATTAGCCAATGAAATGCTTAACATGTTGTTATTAAGCGTGCCTGAAACCCTAAACTTATTAAATCAAGCAATAGTCAGCAATGACTGCCCTCAAGTACTCAGTGTGATCCATAAATTTCATGGAGCGTGTTGCTATACTGGTGTACCAAAATTAAAAACATTGGCTGAAACGATCGAAACATCACTTAAAAATGAGTGCGTACTTGATAATATAGAGCCCGAACTGTTTGAACTTCAAGACGAGCTGGAAAACTTACTTGTTGATGCCAACATTGATAACAACAATAAAAAAGACGAGCTATAGCTCGTCTTGTCTATTGTTATTTATGATTCTAAGCGCGAGCTTCAAGCATTAAGCGTTTCATATCACGCACTGCTTTATCTAAACCATCAATCGCTGCACGGGCAATAATAGCGTGACCAATATTAAGCTCGTAAATCTCTGGCATCGCTGCAATTGGCTTCACGTTGTGATAATGCAAACCATGGCCGGCATTAACAATTAAGCCAATACTCGCTGCATACTTAACGCCTTGGCGGATGTGTTCAAGCTCTTTTGCTGTATCTTCATCGTTGGTGGCATCAGCATACGCCCCAGTATGAATTTCAACATAAGGCGCACCACAGGCTTTTGCCGCGTCTAACTGCGCTTTATCAGCATCTATAAAGAGTGACACTTTAATACCGGCTTGCGTTAGAGTTTTAGTCGCTGCGGCTATTTTATCAATATTACCCGCTACATCTAAGCCGCCTTCGGTAGTAAGCTCTTCACGTTTTTCAGGTACTAAGCATACATATTCAGGTTTAACCTCAAGTGCAATCGCAATCATTTCATCGGTTACTGCGGTTTCAAGGTTCATACGTGTTTGAATGGTTTTAGCCATCACATACACATCGCGGTCTTGAATGTGTCTGCGGTCTTCGCGTAAATGAATCGTAATGCCATCAGCACCGGCATGCTCTGCAACACTGGCTGCATGGGCTGGATCTGGGTAAGAAGTACCTCGAGCTTGGCGAAGCGTTGCAATATGATCTACATTCACGCCTAGAAGAATATCTTTCATGTTTGTACCTGTAAAATTTGTTTATTGAGAGCTAATAAATAACTCACGACTTTTTAATGGCTTATTGCCCAATAATGGCTTTAATAAATAACGACTTAATTGCTTTGCCATATATAACACATCCGCTTGGCTAAAGTCATGATTTGCTATGGCATTAAGTTGTGAACCGGTAAATCCAGAACGCGTGTCATGTTGCACCGAAAACCCTACTTCTGCAAAATAGCTATACGTTTGTTTATCGTCAATTGGCTCACCGTCCGCATCAAAACTAAAATCAACACCATATCCTAGTAACTCTAACAATTGAAATTCATAAGAGCGCAGTACCGCTTGCATGTCAGTACCACTATTAAGGTTTTCTAGGTGTGTTTTATAAAGTTGAAAAACTTGATCAATGGGCTCATTAATCGGCACAATGCGATTAGTTAGCTCATTTAAATAAAAGCCACAATAAAGCTTATCACCGGTTAGAAATAACGGGTTGCCGTAGAGCTCAAATTTATTAATATATTTTAAATCGTATTTGCCATTGTAATGGACGAGTAAGGATTGAAATGGTTGCAATTGGGCTTTATGTTTAGTGGCCTGGCGGCCACTAACTCGTGCGAGCATTCTAAGCTGGCCAACGCCTTCTACCAGCATATCTAACATTACTTGCGAGTCACTATAGGGACGTCGATGTAATAAATAGGCTTTGTAAAAGTCGCTGTCCATATTAGGCTATTCGATACTTATTAGTCTTCACCATAGCCTAAGCTTCTTAAGGCACGTTCATCGTCAGCCCAGCCCGATTTTACTTTAACCCATAGTTCTAAAAATACTTTATTTTCAAGCATTTCTTCTAGGTCTTTACGCGCTTCACGGCCGATCACTTTTAGCTTTTCGCCTTTGTTACCGATAACCATGCGCTTTTGCGTTTCACGCTCAACTAAAATAAGGCCATTGATATGCCAAACACCGTTTTCTTGCCATTTAAACTGCTCTATTTCCACAGTCACTGAGTAAGGTAGTTCCTCACCCATAAAGCGCATAAGCTTTTCACGGATCACTTCAGCAGCCATAAAGCGCATTGAGCGGTCAGTAACGTAGTCATCCGGAAAATAAAATTCGCACGGCGGTAAACGTTTAGTCACTTCTTCTTTGATCAGGTCAATATTTTTACCCTGAGTCGCAGATACAGGCATAATGCCTATAAAGTCAAACTTATCGCCTAAAAATTTCATGTGTGGCAGTACAAGATCGCGATCTTTCACTTGGTCAATTTTGTTAATAACTAACAATACCGGCTTGCCGCTTTGGCTCACTTTGTTTAGTACCATCTCGTCATCGGCATTCCAATGGGTGCCTTCAACAACAAAAATAATCAGTTCAACATCGCCAATTGAGCTCGACGCTGCGCGGTTCATTAAACGGTTAATAGCGCGCTTTTCTTCAACATGCAGACCTGGGGTATCTACATAAACCGCTTGGTGTTTACCCTCAGTATGAATACCCATAATACGATGGCGCGTGGTTTGTGGCTTACGTGAGGTAATACTGACTTTTTGCTCAATAATTTCATTAAGCAAGGTTGATTTACCCACATTAGGACGGCCAACAATCGCAACCATGCCACAAAATGTGTCTATTTCGCCTTCATGAGGCTGTATTAAGGTATCAAGATTCATTTTTAAGTATCTTCAATGCTTTTTCGGCCGCTTTTTGTTCGGCTTTACGCCTTGAGCTGCCAACAGAAATAATGCTATCCATTCCATCAACGATACATTCAACCGTGAATGTTTGATTGTGTGCCTGACCTTTAGTGTCTACTACAGTATAACCAGGTAATGATAGCTTACGAGCTTGCAAATACTCTTGCAGCAGGGTCTTAGGATCTTTTTGGTTAAGCCCTGGTGAAATAGCATCTAAACGTGATTCATACCACGCTAAAATAAGCTCGCCGCAACGATCAATGTCTGAATCTAAAAATACAGCGCCAATTATAGCTTCCACTGCATCTGCTAGGGTCGACTCGCGTCTAAACCCGCCACTTTTTAGCTCGCCAGGGCCTAAACGCAGGTAATCACCTAGCTCAAACTCAAGACCAAATTCAGCTAACGTCTGGCCGCGAACTAAAGTCGAACGCATGCGGCTTAAATCGCCTTCACGTGCTTTAGGAAATTTAGCGTACAAGGCATTGGCAATTACAAAACTCAAAATCGAGTCGCCCAAAAATTCGAGTCGCTCGTTGTGTTGACCTTTGTGGCTGCGGTGCGTCATTGCTTGCTCAAGTAGGCCTTGATCAGCAAATGTGTAGCCAATTCTTTTGTATAACTCTGTTACATTTTTTTTCATTGTTACTGAATATTACCTAGGCGTTCAAAACGAACACCAGTTGGAACCCATCCTGGTAAAATGTCATCTGGGCCATTATCAAATTCAAAACTCATCCATATAAAGACAGCTTTACCCACCAAGTTTTCTTTTGGTACAAAGCCCCAAAAGCGACTATCTTGGCTGTTATCGCGATTGTCACCCATCATAAAGTAATGATCAGCAGGCACCACCCATTCATCTGCAGGAGTGCCCAATTGCTGGTAGTAACGCCCTTTACGTTCAGGCGATTTTGGGTTGATTAAAATATCATGGCTAGAGGTCGTTAAATCTTCATTTAAACGCGCTAAAGCCATTGGGCCTTGCATAAATTCATCATCATTAATTAATTTAAAATCAATTTTATTGAATTCGTTGCAAAGAAGCGCGCCTTTTTTAACGTCACCTTCTTCACATTTTGGTTGAATATATAAACGCTTGTCGCGATAAACAATTTTATCGCCAGGTAAGCCTATAGCGCGTTTAATATAATCAACTCTCTCATCTAATGGGTATTTAAAAACAACAATATCGCCACGCTCTGGTTCGCTCACATCCACTAACTGGCTGCGCCATACAGGGTCTTTAATTCCATAAGAATACTTTTGCACTAAAATAAAATCGCCTACTAATAAGGTTGGCATCATTGAACCCGATGGGATCTGAAACGGCTCAAAAATAAACGATCTAAAAATAGTGATAGCAGCAATCATCGGAAAAATCGACTTTGCTGTTTCAGTAATGACTGGCTCAGGCGCAATCAATGCTGCTGTTTCTTCGTCAAGTTGGCCACCGGCAGAAGTTTGTGCAATTGCCAAACGCTCTTGCCTTTTAGGGGCAAACATTAAGTGATCTATTAACCATATTAAGCCTGAGCCTAAGGTTAATAGCACCAATAAAACTGAAAAGTAGCCAGCCATTTATTATCCCTTTATTTTTTATTTACCAACTTTTAAAATGGCTAAGAACGCTTCTTGAGGCACTTCAACGTTACCAAGTTGCTTCATTCGCTTTTTACCATCTTTTTGTTTTTGAAGTAATTTTTTCTTACGACTCACGTCACCGCCGTAACACTTAGCGATTACGTTTTTACGAAGTTGCTTCACGGTTGTACGCGCGATTACATGCTGACCAATTGCTGCTTGAATCGCAATATCAAACATTTGACGTGGTATAAGCTCTTTTAACGCATCAGCAAGCTGACGACCACGAGACTGCGCGCTTTCACGGTGTACAATAATAGCAAGGGCATCAACACGCTCGCCATTAATGAGTATATCTACACGTACCATGTCTGAGGTTTGGAAGTGCTTAAAGTTATAATCAAGCGACGCAAAACCACGACTGGTTGATTTTAGCTTATCAAAGAAGTCCATTACCACTTCGGCCATTGGCAGTTCATACGTTACTGCAACTTGCTTACCATGGTAGCTCATTTTAGTTTGCATACCGCGCTTATCAACACATAAAGTGATTACGCTACCTAAGTACTCTTGCGGTACTAAAATGTTAGCCTCTACTACTGGCTCACGTATTTCTAAAATATCGTTTACGGCTGGTAAGTCAGATGGATTATCAATTTGTGTAGTGCCCTCTTTAGTCACTACCTCATAAATAACCGTTGGTGCTGTGGTTATTAAGTCAATGTTGTATTCACGCTCTAAACGCTCTTGAATAATTTCCATGTGCAGCATACCTAAGAAGCCACAACGGAAACCAAACCCTAATGCGGTTGAATTTTCTGGTTCAAAGAATAACGACGCATCGTTTAAGCTTAGTTTGTTAAGTGCATCGCGGAACGACTCGTAATCATCTGACGCAATTGGGAACATGCCCGCGTAGACTTGTGGTTTAATTTTTTGAAAACCAGGTAAGCGCTCAGGTGCCGCATTTTTTTGATGAGTAATAGTATCGCCCACCGGTGCACCGTGTATTTCTTTAATACCGGCAATAACAAATCCTACTTCACCTGTACGTAAAATACCGGTATTAGTTTGTTTAGGTGTGAAAATACCCACATGATCTGCAGTATGAATATGCTCATTCGACATAATTTTAATTTTGTCGCCCGCGCGAAGTTCACCATGCTTAATACGCACTAGCGATACAACGCCTTGGTAAGGGTCAAACCAAGAATCGATAATTAGCGCTTGTAATGGCTCGTCTTTATCACCAACTGGTGGCGGTACATCTTTAACGATCATTTCAAGTACTTCGGCAATACCCACACCTGTTTTAGCACTACATTGCACGGCATCAAGGGCATCAATACCAATGATGTCTTCAATTTCTTCGGCTACACGTAATGGGTCAGCTTGTGGTAAATCAATTTTATTTAGAACCGGTATAACTTCTAAGTCCATTTCGATGGCGGTATAACAGTTAGCCAATGTTTGTGCTTCAACACCTTGGCCAGCATCAACAACCAATAATGCACCTTCACACGCGGCTAATGAACGTGATACTTCATAAGTAAAGTCAACGTGACCTGGAGTGTCGATAAAGTTGAGCTGGTAGGTTTCACCATCGTTTGCTTTGTAGTTTAACGTTACACTTTGCGCCTTGATGGTAATGCCACGCTCACGTTCAATATCCATTGAATCCAGAACCTGCTTCTGCATTTCACGGTCGGTTAAACCACCACAAACTTGGATCAAACGGTCAGAAAGGGTCGATTTACCATGGTCAATGTGGGCGATGATCGAAAAATTACGGATATGCTTCATAAACTGGATTCTAAACTTCTATTTTAAAGGACTAAGGTCGCATGCCTAAATAACTTGAAAATACTTGCTGTGCATTTTCAAGTTACTGTGGCATAAAAACGCAATTTTACATTTAATTGGCGTCAATCACCATCTATTTGAGTTAAAGGAAGACTAATTGGATGAATTTTTATCACTTTAATCTCATGCCTAAGTGATTTTACCCATGTTTTAGCAATTAAGAAGCCGGTGATGCCACCCAATATCGCTGCTAAAATTTGCCAACCTTCAGCCAATAGTATTAATTCACTGGTTATTAAGGCAAAGATTAAACTCAAAAATAAGGGCAGCATGTAAACGGCAAAGGCATGTTTTACAACGTGGCTGTCATCCAGTGACATAGTCACTTTTTGTCCAACTTCTAGTTGCGTTTCGAATTTATAGGGTAAGGTTTTCTTTGCTGTACCAAATAACTTACTAAACACTTGAGAGCCACAACGACCATTACAGCCTTCGCAGGCCTGCTTTTGTTGAGCTTCTAAATGCGCAACGTGGCCACTAAGGGCCACGACGGTTAACGTTTGTTCTATCATCTATAATGCCCGTGAAACAGACTCAGCAATCGCTTTAGCGCTCATGGTTGGAATGTTCCCCACCACAGACACATCAAAATTTCCGCCGTTGTGCACATAAATAGTGGTTGCTCCTGAGGTGAGAGCTCCGCTTAAGCGCTTACCTGGTAGTGGCCGTTGCACAAATACTGATACCTCAACAAATCCATCAGAAAATAAATAATAATCTGTTAATTCATTGTTTAAGTCGAGCTTATGTCTATCGGACTTGAGTAATTCAAACCCTTCAGGTAGCCATCCAATAGTCCAATTCATAGCATTCGCTTTGCTTTGTTCATCAATTGAATTAGCGGGTAATGGTGTTGGAAAATTACGATTAAGCACTTCTAATAATAAGCTTGCCGGTTGCTCAGTTACGCTAATGTGGGTAAGTTGTAATTGCTCAAGCGCTTCGCCTTGGTGATTCACATAGGCGGCTTTCAATAATAAAGACGACTCAGTATCAATCCAAATCCAATAGTTATATTTGTCATCGTTTCTAGATTCAATTCGAACCAGCTGAGCAGGACGCCCCGCAATACGGCCTTTACCACCAAGCACAAAGTCATAATGTGCACTTAAGCGGTTAATATCTTTAAATAAGACTTCTGGGATAGGCCCTGCAATTGAATCGGTTGTTAACGAGTAAGGTTCTGATTGTGGCTCAAAGTAGGTAACTTGATCGTCAATGCGGATCATTTCAAGGCCAGCACCATTAAGCAAACTTAAATGTTCAAGCTCTATATCACCTTGTTTAGCATGCACCCAGCGGTAGGGCTCCATACTTTTACCCTTAACAACAACAAAAGAGGCGTCGAAATTACGAGTGTGAACTGCACTGGCCATTTCAAGCAGTAAATCTTTAGCGGGGTTTGTGTCATTGGCCAAAGTGCTAAAACTTAACACCAATGACATAATAAAAGTGATTACTTTCATCTAATTAGTTTTTTTCCTCTGGGGATGTTTCATCTGTTTTAGCTGTTTTTAACGAATGAGCTACACGCGCTTGACGCTGATGTTCAAGTACTAATGCGCCAATGCGTTGCTGCTGAAGCTCTCGCAAACCTTGCTCTGCGTTATCAAGTGCAGGTGCCGATGAGTAGCTTACTGGCGACGCCATGCCGGTTAACGGCGTGGTTTGCAATAATGGAATTTCGTTTTGCACAGCTTCTTCACCTTGCGGTAAGGTGTTCACACCAACAATAGTAAACATTGCTACGCTCGCTGCAATCGCTAATTGAGCAACTGGTTTACGCCAATTAAACGCCACTACTTTATTTTCTGTTTCGGTATTTGAAGGGGTTGCCAACTTATCAGACTGGCTAAAGTCTGCATAAACGGGCTCACTCTCAAGTGCTAACGAAATGCGATCACTAATATCAAAATCCATATTATTGTTATTTTCTTTAGCTCGCATTGCATCACCGATTAACGCGTAACGGCCAAACGTAGCAACATCATCCGATGCAATAGTTGCATCATTTAATGTTTGTTCACCGTCAAGTAATGCTGATAACGATTCGTTATCTAAGCGGTTAACGTGTGCTTTTGTCATACTAAGACTCGCCTATTAATGGGTTTAATTTATTATCAATTGCTTCACGGGCACGAAAAATACGCGAACGTACCGTCCCGACTGGGCAATCCATAACCACGGCTATTTCTTCATAGCTCATACCCTCAATTTCTCTAAGAGTAATCGCGGTTTTAAGATCTTCAGGCAAACTATCAATCGTATTAAAAATAACAGCGCGGACTTCTTCGCTTAATAGTAAATTTTCAGGTGACGCGTTAGAACGCATTGAATCTGCACCTTCATAAAACTCGGCATCGTCAGCATCTATATCATTTGCTGGCGGTTTACGCCCTTGAGCCACTAAATAATTTTTAGCACAATTAACGGCGATACGGTAAAGCCAAGTATAAAAAGCACTATCACCACGAAAGTTTGGAAGGGCACGATACGCTTTAATAAACGCTTCTTGTGCTACATCAGCAATGTCACCTTGATTTGATACATAACGTGAGATCAAACCGGCTATTTTGTTCTGATACTTCTTAACTAATAGGTTAAAGGCGTTTTTATCTCCCTGCTGGACCCTTTTCACTAACGCTAAATCTAATTCCTGCTCGCTCATTCGAGCCGGTACTCCTCTGATTGATTCTTGCTTATTATTCATAGTGTCGCCATTGTTCACACCTACTCTGACCCTTAGATGAATAAAAAGTTCTGACTCATATTGTTTTTTTATAAAATAGCTACAAATTACGCGTTTATACGCTAAAACCACTTAGTAGTAGTTCAACAAATATGGTACAACTGTAAGTATTAAAAATAAATATTGCTCTATCTGAGCATTGTAACCGCAAAGTACCTCACAGATGAACCAAAATAAACATCACATTACCGATGTCGCTATTATTGGTAGCGGCGCAGCAGGCTTATCACTTGCTTTATCTTTGGCTAATTACTGTAACGTTACCGTGATCAGTAAAGGTGAATTAACCGAAGGTTCTACTCTTTATGCCCAAGGCGGAATTGCCGCTGTTTTTGATAAAAAAAATGACAGTATAGAATCTCACGTTGAAGATACTTTAGATGCAGGTGGCGGTTTATGTGACAGAGAAGCTGTTCATTACACTGCCAGTAATGCGCATGACTGCCTACAATGGTTGATTGACCAAGGCGTACCTTTTGATATGGAATTTGATAGTAAAGGTAAAGAGCGCTTTCATTTAACCCGCGAAGGGGGTCATAGCCATCGACGCATTTTGCATGCTGCCGATGCCACTGGCAAAGCAGTGCAAACAACGCTGATTAGCCAAGTTCAAGCGCACAGCAATATCACCTTGTTAGAGCATTATAATGCGATTGATTTAATTACTGATAAAAATATCGGTAAAACGGGGTCACATGTTCACGGTATACATGTGTGGAATAAAAAAGCCAAAAAAGTAGAAACCATTGGCGCAAAATTTGTTGCCTTAGCAACCGGTGGCGCAAGTAAAGTGTACCTTTACACCTCTAACCCTGATGTTTCTAGCGGTGATGGCATAGCAATGGCATGGCGTGCAGGGTGTCGCGTTGCTAACATGGAATTTAATCAATTTCATCCAACCAGTCTTTACCACCCAGAATTACAGAACTTTTTAATTACTGAAGCAATGCGTGGTGAAGGGGCCTATTTAAAACGCCCTGATGGCACTCGCTTTATGAAAGAGTTTGATGAACGAGAAGAGCTCGCACCTCGCGATATTGTAGCGCGCGCTATCGACTTTGAAATGAAACGCCTTGGCGCAAATTGCGTATATTTAGATATTAGCCATAAAGACAAAGATTTTATTATTGAACACTTCCCTACTATTTACGCTAAATGCTTGAGCGTAGGGCTTGATATAACCAAAGAAGCAATCCCTGTCGTTCCTGCGGCACATTACACCTGTGGTGGCGTAATGACCGACTTTAACGGCAAAACGGATTTAGCAAATTTATACGCTGTGGGTGAAGTGGCTTATACCGGCTTACATGGTGCTAACCGCATGGCAAGTAACTCATTATTAGAGTGCATTGTATTTGCCCATGCAGCAGCAAAAGACATTTTAAGTAAAATAGAGACCGCACCCGCGCTGGTAGATTTACCTAGTTGGGATGAAAGCCGTGTATCTAATTCAGATGAAGAAATCGTGATCACCCATAACTGGCATGAGCTACGATTATTTATGTGGGATTATGTGGGAATTGTACGCTCAACCAAACGTCTTGAACGTGCGCTGCATCGTGTTGAACTGCTACAACAGGAAATACACGATTATTACGCAAACTTTAGAGTAAGCAATAACTTACTTGAGTTACGTAATTTGGTGCAAGTTGCCGAGCTTATAATTAGGAGCGCAATGGAACGTAAAGAAAGTCGTGGACTACACTTTACTATTGATTATCCAGAGCAAAATGAGAACCCAACGCCCACTATTTTGACTCCGCTACGTAATTAATTGCTTCAAGCGTTGCCCGTTTTAAGCGCGCATAGCTTTGCTCATCAACACTATTGGCTGAGATAATCAGCCAATAGTTTTTACTAAAGCCATTAATATACAGCCACACACTCTGACCAAGTAACCGGCTTTGCTTACTAATGAGCCCTTGAATTTGCCTGCCAGATCCTTCAAAACGAAATTGATTCGGCTCTAAGAGTATAATTCCTTGCTGTGGTTGAGCAGCCACGATTTTTCGCCAAACAATAATGCCAGCAAGTGTATTAAGTGCAATACAAAAAAGAGTTGCCACCACCGAGTCCATAAATAGGCACAACACTAAAGTCAGCACACAAAAAAAGACCACAATCGGTTTGTGGTCTGTTTTATTATCTGTAACGGTAAATCTATACACGAACTCGGTCTAAAATTAGCTGAACCATGCTGTTTAGCTCTGCGTCTTTACATTCTTCATGGCCCATAAACCAAGCGAATAAATCTGGGTCTTCTTGGGTTAATAGACGCTGAAAAATCGCTTGCTGTTTAGCATCTAACGAATCATAAGCTTCTTCAACAAACGGCATAAACAAAACATCTAGCTCTAACATGCCACGGCGACAAGCCCAACGGATACGTGCTTTACTATGTATTTCAACCATTTTAAACCTCATATTTAATTAACTCGAGTTTACCAAATACGCGTTAATTTAACAGCACTAAGTTATAAAAACATCGTCTGTTAGTCGCTGTACCATACGCTTTAACTACGTTATTATGTGGCTTCATTTGTTATTGCAAAGAAGGTGTTTATGTCTCAGGTTTATGCATGTCCTTTATCACATCAGGTTATTAGCCTCTCAGGCGCAGATAAATTATCGTACCTCCACGGACAAATCACTCAAGATCTAAATAAACTTAACAACGATAACTTTTTGTGGGCAGGTCACTGCAGTGCAAAAGGTAAGTTATGGGGTGTATTTAAGCTATTTTCTTATCAACAAAGTTACTTTTTAGCTGGTTCAAGTGCAGAAGTAGAACGCTCTCTTGCTGAATTAAAAAAATATGCTGTATTTGCAAAAGTTGAAATTAATAAAGCCTCAGAGCGATTAATTGGTTTACTTGGTGATGACCTAACAGGCTTACTCACACAACTCGATATTCACTTTAGCGATGACGCCACGGCTTGTGACTTCGCTCACGGTAAAGCCCTTAAACTTGCATCAAACCGCGTTTTATTGATGGTTGATAGCCAATTTTGCCTACCTGACGACGTGTCGACCCTCGACAACGATGCCCTATGGCAACAAGCGTCTATACTCGCTGGTGAACCGCAATTAAGTGTCGATGCGATTGATGAATACGTACCGCAAATGGTTAATCTGCAAGCCATTAACGGCATTAGCTTTAAAAAGGGTTGCTACACAGGCCAAGAAACCGTTGCACGTATGAAGTACCTAGGCAAAAACAAACGTGCTATGTATATCGTTTCTGGGCAAAGTGAAGGGTTACTCGAAGCACCCGACATTGAAACTCAATTAGGTGAAAACTGGCGCCGCGCAGGTAAACTTATTGCGCAAAGCTATAATGAACAAACACAGACTTTAACTGGTTTGGTCGTGTTGCCAAACGATACTGATATCGATCAGACTCTTCGTGCAAAACACACCCCTTCGGTAGAGCTAAACATTCTGCCTCTACCTTACTCTCTTGAAGATGAATAATAGGAATGACTATGATCGTTGCAGCAAATAAAGTGGTAAAAATGCATTACTCTGTTTTAGATAATGACGGCAATACCATTGATAACTCATTTGGCGGTGAGCCATTAATTTTTATCGTTGGTACAGGTTACCTGATCTCAGGGCTTGAAAACGCGCTGCAAGGCAAGCAAGCTGGCGATACACTAAGTGTAAAAGTAGAGCCTGAAGAAGGTTACGGTGAGCGTCATGATCACTTAATGCAAGCTGTACCAAAATCAATGTTTGAAGGTATGGAAATTGAAGTGGGCATGCAATTTCGGGCAACTACAGATGACGGTGACCAGTCAGTAATGATCATCGACATTCAAGACGAAGAAGTGATTGTTGATGGTAATAATCCACTTGCCGGTATTACACTTAACTTTGATGTAGAAATTTTAGAGGTACGCGATGCAACAGCCGAAGAGCTTGAGCATGGCCACGTACATGGTGAAGGCGGCTGTGGCCACGAGCACTAAAACCCGCTAAATAAAATTACTACACGTTTATAAAAAAAGCGCCTAAGGCGCTTTTTTTATAGCATATTATTCTGTGTTCGTAATTTGGCTTGAGGCTCTGCTGCTGGCATTTCAGCAGGGGTTATTTTATCTTCAAGCGCAGCAACTAATCCTGCTTGGTCATTCGTGCCTAAGCGATACTGAGTGCCATCTTGAAGCGTTAATTGCACCGCACTAAAGCCTGATACCGAATAAATCCACCCATCGTGTGTAATGCGAATACCAATACCATGACGGTATGAATTTTGTACTTCCTTTACATCCACTATGTCTTCTAATGCTAATTTTTGGCCTGCAACACCAGGGCCAAATGCCCAGCTAATATGAGTTTCGTCAACTTTAATGGTTAAACCGTGGAACAAAAAACCCACCAGCACTAAAATACCAGCAAATACGATTAACGGGGCATCGGCACCAATTAAATTCCATGCAAGCGCAACAAAACCACTGATCCACGCTAATACTACAAATATAAATACCGCATACTGCTTATGCTGATACATAACACTCTCTATTAAAAAGTTAAAAAATTAAAAACTGTACACTAAGGTGGCACTGAGCTCTGAATCGTATTTTAGTTTATCTTCTTCAGGCTTAGAATTATAACGATACATATAAGCAAACTTAAGCGATACCGCGCCAACCACTTGGCTAATTAATGCCGTTTCTGACTTTAACCGAGAGTTAAGCCCAGACAAAGATTGTTCTATACTGATATCTTGATTAAATCGGGTACGCTTAGATACCAACCTCTCCCACTGCATTGCAATACGAAGTAAATAACCCATTTTGTCTTTGTCGTCTTCAAGTGCTGTTGACTCATCATCAGCAACTGAGCGGTATAGACCTGGGCCAATATCTATATCTACCTTATTTTTAACCCCTTGATAAACACGTGCGCCATAACCGGTTGCTACCGTACTTTTAAAATCAAGGCCGCTAAATTGATCTTCCTCATAATCCCCGTAAATAAAGAAAGACGAGTTTTTAACGCCTATTTTATAGTTACCCTGTGCAGAGAAAAACACGCGATTAGCAGTCACATCCGACTCACCCGTTTCTTCGTTTTCGTCACGTTTGTACAAAGAGTCTATTTTGAATTGATTTCGCCAGTTTTCAAAATCTTGATAAAGGTTCCCTTTAAGCTTAAAACTGGTTGAATTAGTGTTACCTTTACTTAAAATAAAACCAAATTCGGTATCACCATACAATACTTCGCCTTTGTGTAACTCATGAATTTCTTCATCAGAGAGCTCCCCATACTCATGAAAATCTTCAAAGGGATCAACTGCCCAGCTAAAGCAGCTAAATAATAAAAGCAGTAATACAAAGGAGTTTCGCAAAATACGTTCTCTTACATATGGCAATAACAAAAAAGCAGAGAAATGGTTATTCACTTTCTTTCCACAAAATATGACAAAAAGGCGCGTCTTTATCACGGCTAATTAAGATTTTCGCAAATAATACGTCTTCGTTATCAAACTCAAGGCCAACTAATACTTGAATAAAATGCTCAGGTTCAATTTCTAGGGCAACAAAGTCTTGCCACTGTTCATCGGGCTCATCTTCTTCAATAAAGCCTAGTTCTTCACGGTGTAGGTTAAATTCTTCAATATCTTTGTCGCTTAAATTATTGGGAGCCAGCTCTAAAAAAATATCATAAGCTTGATGAGTTGCTTCTTCTACCGTAAATAAACGTGGACCTGACATGAATGGTTAACCTCTGAGCTTTTAAGTGGCAATCATAATATCAAAAGTTGCTAGGGTTTTGATAAAAAAAACACGTTAAATACTGGCTTTTTTACTTTTACCTAATACTTATAGATATTGTTGGATGGGTTTGTATTAAGGTCTGCTGACCTTTTAAATTAAATTTTCCTTTAAAGGGAATAGACCCAACTTACATTAAAAAATTCACTTTGTTTTTATTCATCTTCATCCACTTTACTTAACATCAATAAAAACATAAGCTCAAACAACAGGTCAGAGGAGTGCATAATGATAAAATTAGAAAAAAAACAGGGTATTGCCACTGTTACATTAAATCGTGTAGAAAAACAAAATGCCTTAAGCTTTACTATGTTTGTTGAGCTTAACAAGGTGATTAAAAATATAAAAAGAGATGCCAGTATTCGTGCGGTTGTATTAACCGGTGAGGGCGAACACTTTTGTGCCGGGCTCGATATTAACGCGGTTATGGCCTCACCATTCAATATCATAAAGCTCCTATTCAAATGGCTACCTGGTAATCAAAACCTAGCGCAAAAGGTCGTACTGGGCTGGCAGTCATTGAGTGTGCCTGTAATTGCTAAAATTAACGGAAACTGTCTTGGTGGTGGCCTGCAAATAGCCCTTGGAGCTGATTACCGAATTGTTCATCACGATGCCAAACTCGCCATTATGGAAGCGCGCTGGGGGTTATGCCCAGACATGGGCGCTAATGTTATGCTTGCAGGCTTAGTTAAACGCGACCAAGCACTTTGGCTAGCAAGTCATGCTGACCCCATTAGTGCTCAACATGCTTTTGAACTCGGTTTAGTAACAAAAACAACCGACGATACCGATAAAGCAACTAAAGAAATGCTTGATACATTACAAGCACGTTCACCTGACACATTAGCAGCAATAAAACGTGTAACTCAACAAAGCTATAAAGCCCCAGCTCGAAAAATACTCGCCAAAGAAACATGGAGTCAAATTCGCTTATTAATCAACCCTAATACTAAAAAAGCCATTGCTAAAGCAAAAGGTAAAACTGATATTGAGTTTGCAAACGCCAAACGCTGGTAATACTAAGGCACAATGCACAAAACAGCGTTATTTGTTAAAGTGATAATCCTCTATTTTATTGAGTCATCGCCATGAAATACTTTTTAAGTAGCGCTATCATTTTGCTTTGCTTGGCAGCGGGCAAACTCATTATGCACTTTATTGATGCCAGTTTTCCTGCGCCACTGTTAGCAATGGTTATTTTACTGGTACTACTTTTATCAGGCATTGTTAAAGAGCAGCAACTTACCCCGTGTGCCACACCTATTTTAAATGTAATGCCTATTTTCTTTATTCCTGCAGGCGTTGGTTTTATTGAACACTTGGGACTTATAAAAACACATTGGCCATTTTTAACCACTGTGATGATTATAGTGCCCTTGAGTAGCTTAATTTTAGTAGCCAGTTTGGTTGGCCACTTTAAGGGCACTGAAAACAATGAATGAGCAAATCAGTGCAATAACGCCAAGCCTTTGGTGGTTGACCATCCCTTTTATAATGACTCTTTTTTTTGGACTAAAAATGCTCAATGTGAGAGTAAGTCACAGCATTTTAAAATCCCTCACGAACCCCGTATTTTTAAGTATCGGCATTATTGCCTTATTACTCGTTAACCTTAAATTACCTTATTCACAATTTGCATCGCATAGTCGGTTGTTAACGTGGTTATTAGAGCCGGCCATAGTCGCGTTAGCCCTCCCCTTGTATCAGCAGTTTATGCATATTCGAAAAAACTTTTTACTTATTTTAGTCACCTGCAGTATTGGCATTATTAACGCCACACTGGTGGCTTTTGTATTAAGTGTTTTATTTGCTGTCCCATCGCAGCTCAGCGCTTCAGTTGCGGCACTTAGCGTTACTACACCTATTGCATTACTTGTCACCGACTCACTTGGCGGGATCAGCTCGCTAGCCGCTGCTATGGTTATTTTTATTGGTTTGCTTGGGGCTTTGTTTGGCTTTTTGTTACTAAAATTAATTAAAATATTTAACTTTGAGGCACAAGGCATTGCAATGGGAACGGCCTGTCACGCTATAGGCACCGCGGCTGCAATTGCCGAACATCCAAAAATAGGGGCGTTTTCATCGGTGGCTATGGCATTGAGTGCGCTATTAACTGCTGTGATAGTACCACTATTATATCCAATTTTAGTGAGCACTTTGTTATAGTAAGTTGATACCAATATAACTAAAACTAGAGCTCACCATGATCAGTTCCGAAATTCAGCAATTTGAAAAGTACTACGCCCTACTTACCGAGTATTTAGTCACCTATAGTATGCAAATAGTCGGTGCTATTTTTATTCTACTGATTGGTCTTTGGGTGGCGAAAAAGCTTGCCGAAGTAGTTGCCAATTTGATGACTCGACATAACGTTGATATCACCTTAACTAACTTTGTTAGTAATGTAGTTAAAGTACTGCTGATCATTATGGTGATCATAATTGCGCTTGGTAAAATTGGCATTAGTGTTACCCCGTTTGTTGCTGCAATAGGTGCCGCTTCTTTAGGTGCTGGCTTAGCATTACAAGGCATGCTTTCTAATTATGGCGCAGGACTTGCTATTATTGCCACGCGTCCATTTGTGGTAGGCGATACCATAGAAGTAAAAGGGGTTAGTGGCCAAGTAAAAGTAATTGAACTGGGCCACACCGTGTTAATTAATGAAGAAAAAGTAGAAATAACCATTCCCAATAAGCATATCGTTGGCGAAATCCTACATAACTCATTTAACTACTCTTTAGTAAAAGGTGAAATAGACATAGCCTACAGCGCCTCTAGTGATACTGCGATCAACCTTATCGAAAACGTATTAGCTAATCACGAACTGGTTGCTAAACAACCCAATGCACAAATTGGCATAGAGCGCTTTGCTGATAGCGGCGTTACTATTAGCTATCGATACTGGGTTCCTACCACTAAAATTATTGAAACTAAGCTCGCTATTAATGGCGGCGTATATAAAGCAATTAACGATGCCAATATAGAAATTCCGTTTCCACAGCGCATTGTTACACTTAATAAAAATAACTAGTACTACTAATATAACTAAAGCAAAAACTAAGTGCACTTATAACTATAAAAATGAGCCTATTATGCATCAACCTCCCTTTTATTTAGGTGAATGGCAAATAACCCCTGCCAGTAACACTATTCAACGCGCTGAGGAACAAAAACAGCTAGAACCTAAAGCCATGGATGTACTGGTATACTTGTGTCAAAATCAAACAGAGATAGTGAGTAGCGAAGCGTTATTAACTCACTGCTGGGCAAACACAGAAACCGGCGATAATCCTCTGCATAAAACTATCACTCAACTTCGAAAAGCTCTGGGTGATAAGGCAAGCGCCCCGCAATACATAGAAACCATACGTAAACGTGGTTATAGGGTTATTGCATCGGTTGAGTTTCCATTAGCTGATGATCTCCCCAACCAAGTTAACACATGGCAAGGCGGCTCCCCTTTTTTAGGTTTGAGTGCATATAACCCAACCGATACCCACTTATTTTTTGGTCGTAATAAGGCCATCAGCACGTTATTAGAGAGCGTATCAAACCAAGTAACATTACAGCGCGCATTTTGTTTAATCCTTGGCCCTAGTGGCACGGGTAAATCATCATTAGTTAATGCGGGTATATTGCCAAAGCTACTCGACGAGCGAGGCTATAACGGCATTAGAGTAATGTCGTACACCCAACTCGACTTTGCAGATGTAGCTCAAAATAGGCTGTATTTAGATCTCGCCTCGGCCATGCTCGATTGGGATATTAACGACATTCCAGTATTTACAGGGCTAAGCGCACAAACGCTGGCACAGCAACTAGAACATGACATAGATAATGTAATTAGCGACTTAAAAAATACAATTGCAAATACCCAAACAGCAGCAAAAACGCCGCAATTGTTTTTGTTTATAGACCGCTTAGAAGTGCTACTTTCCTCACCGCTATTTAGTAACGACACCCGAAGTCACTTTTTATCTGTTATTGAGCGTTTAGCGACCTCTAAAGCGGTGATTGTATTTAGTGCCTGTCGTAACGATTTTTACCCTTTAGTGGTTGAGCAGCCAAGTCTTATGGTGGGCAAAGCTCATGGCGCGCATTACGATTTAACCCCGCCAAATCGCCATGAACTACAACAAATTATTCGTTTGCCAGCGTTAACCGCTAATTTAACGTTTTCACAAGACCCACACACTAAAACCCCGCTGGATGAAATACTCTGCGCCGATACCGCCAACAACCCTGATGCACTGCCCATGCTGCAATACACACTGCAAGAGCTGTATTTACAGCGCAGTGATAATAATGAGTTATTGCACAGTGTATATGAAAAACTCGGCGGTATTGAGGGCGCCATTGGTAAAAAAGCCGAAGAGGTATTTATAGGGCTTTCTCAAGCGCAACAACAGCAGCTAAAAAGCGTGTTATCGCAATTAGTAACACTAAACCCAGATGGTAAAACCATTACTAGCCGCGCAGCCCGCTTGCAAGCGTTAACCAACACCAGCCAAAAAGAGCTAGTTCAAGCCATGGTCGATAGCCGCTTATTTGTATCGCATTTACAAAACCAAGAAGCTTACTTTAGCCTTGCTCACGAGGCATTATTACGCCAATGGCCACGTGCCAAACAGTGGATTAATGACCATAAAGATGCCCTTGCTATAAAAAGCCGCTTACACCACCACACGCAACAATGGCTTAATGAGCACAAAAGTAGCGCCTACCTGTTAGCATCGGGTAAACCACTGCAAGAAGCCGTTACCTTATTAAACGACAATATATTCAAACTAGACGATGACGAACGCGCGCTTATAACCAGCTCTCTTAAACACAGTAAAACAAAAACGATGATAAAACGCGGCACCGTCGCTCTGCTTTGTTTACTTACCTGTGTTGCCCTATTTATGAGTGTTACCAGCTTTCAAGCGCAGCAACTTGCACAGCAAAAACGCCAAGAGGCCGAAAGCTTACTAGGATTTATGGTAGGTGATTTTGCCGACAAATTACGCAGCGTTAAGCGTATGGACTTACTTGATGGCATTAGTAATAAAGCACTTGAGTATTTTACCAATCAAGTCGAGGAACCAAGCTCGCTATTTAACTTTAGCAGTCAACAAGGAGAATTTAAAAGTCGCTTTCAGTATGCACAAACTCTGGAAGCCATGGGGGAAGTGGCCTATTCCCGCGGTAAAACCATTGAGGCCTTCACTGCCTTTGAAAACGCCCGCATTCGCCTTGAGGCATTATTAAAAATCCAGCCAAACAACTTAGAGTTACTAACGCTTGCCGGTGCCAATGCCTTTTGGCTCGGTCAGCTTCATTATGATAAAAGCGATTACGCCGCCACTGAGCCATTATTTAAAAAATATCATGCCTACAGCGAAACCATGTATGCATTAGCACCCAATGACTTTAATGCCATTATGGAGTTGTCGTATTCACATAATTCGCTGGGGTCTTTATACACAGAGAAATTTGACTACACAGCCGCGAAAGAACGCTTTACAAAATCGCTGGTTCTTAAAAACAAAGCCCTTGAGCTTAAACCCAGCAACAAAAACTTATTACGCGATAAGGCCGATACCCTTAGTTGGCTTGCAAAAACTGAAGGTAACTTAGGTAACTTTAATCTCGCAATAGATATGTTAGAAAAGGCGGTAACTGTAGTCAAAAAAATGGCTTCTAACCACCCCAATGACGCAAGTCTTCTTTACATGAATGCAAATATACACATGCAACAAAGTTTCTTACTGAGTTATTTAACCGATAAACGAATAGCCTATCAAAAAGCACTTCTTGCTAACAAAATTATAAGCAAGGCTTTAGAACAAGACCCCAAAGACAATAAGTTCCAGCTTATGTATTACCACTCTTTAGTGTACTTATTGATACTGTCTAATGACAGAAATATTGATCCAAGGGTAGAAGAAACTATTACGTTCTTAAAGTCACAAAGCTTTAATAATATCAGACCTATCAATATACAAATTAGTTTGATTCACTATTTCATTGACAGAAACCTCTCACTTAAAGCACAAGAGTTATTAACGATCCTCGAGAGTGATGTCGAATATAAAAGATACATAACTAATAAAATGAAAAATAAAGATAACTTAGCCCCTATAAATATAAACCTACTCAAAGCTAAATTAGCAACAACCAGCGAACAACGAGAGCAATTTTGCTTAAATGCCTTTAACGCCATTATTCAAACAGTAAAAATAAACCAAAGCATTCACGTAAAGTACCCTCAAGTGCAAACATACACTTGCTTAAACCGAGCAAACGAAATACCCAAGATAAAAGCAAGCCTAGTAAAACTAGGCATTACTAATTTTACATTATGACTATGAATAAAAAAGGAAATAATATGAATAACACTCAAGAACAAATTCACTTTACAGTTAACATTGTACTAGACAGTGACGACAAAGCTAACTTTACATACTCTATGAATGACAAAAAGGCTACAGGCGGCGGAGTTGTAAGAACCGAAACCGCGGGCATTTATAGTTTAGATCAAGCCACGCTTGCTAAAGGCTTTTTATTTACTGGCGCAACTATTACTGATGTCGATAAAGAAACACCTTGCGCCCAAGACTTCAGCTTTAAAGTGAGCGATAACGGCCGCACAATTACCATTATCGACACCGATGAAAACCCTGGCACTGCCTGTTTAGTATTTAATGTTGAGTGCAATGGCAAAGCCTATGAAAGTGCCGATCCACAAGTTATAAATGAAAAAAAATTACTCAGCAACGATTAATTATTGATTTTCACCTTGCACAGGTTACTTGAAACCTGTGCAAGCATGGTTTTTTGTCATTAAATATCAAACAGTTAAAATCAGAAGATTACCGAAAGGTTTAATTGCACTTTTTTAAGTAAATTTGTAGACATCAAAAACGTCTGTACCATGCTAAGGCTAAAACGTGTCGAAACAAATTAACAATAAAGAGACTGCAGCAACTGATAACGATAAAGCATTGCCCTTCGATATCGCTTTATCATCCCCTTTTTCGCATACTCAATTTGATGCATTAATTGAATTATTTAATGGCACCGCCGAAGGTATTTTTGTACTGAATGAACAGGGTGGTTTTGAATTTGCCAACCCAAAAGCTGCTCAATTACTTGGTTACTCTCAACAGTCGCTGATAGGCGAAAATTTACTGTCTTTTTTACACGGTTCAGACCTTGATAAATATAAACAGACCTTATTAAATTGGATTGGTATTAAGGACACCCCTCTTAGCATTGGCCCAAATGAAGTTGCTATAAACAAAGCCAATGGCGATGTGATTGAAGCTGACTTATCAATATCAAGCATGCCAAAAAGTATCACATCGGCGCAAAAGTTGTACGTGTGTATACTTCACGATCTTAGTACTCATAAAGCCATGTATAACCGTTTAAAAATACAGGCCTCAACCGATCATTTAACTGGGCTTGCTAACCGTTTAGCTTTAGATGAGTCGTTAAAAAAATACTGGCAAGAGAGTATTCAAAGCCAACAACCTTTAACCAGTATATTAATCGATGTTGACCACTTTAAAAAATTCAACGATACCTACGGGCATATTAAAGGCGATAAATGCTTACAGAAAATAGCAAAAATGCTATTACAGTGCATTCCATCTAGAGAGTGTTTAGCTGCTAGGTATGGCGGTGAAGAGTTTGCGATTATTTTACCCCGTTGCGATATAAAAACCGCCACGGTTGTGGCCAACCATATACAACAACAAATTGCACAAATGAGCTTTACCGACTTAGGTTTGCCGCCAGAGGTTAAAATTACGGTAAGCCAAGGAATTGCCTGTGAAAATAATAACCAGTACCGCACCTACGAGGCGCTGTTATATGCCGCAGACACGGCTTTATATCGAGCAAAAACAGAAGGTAGAAATAAAATAAGTACGATTGTTTAAAGTTTAAATTAAAGGCCTTTTCATGACGCTACATCTATCCTAAACGCCACTTCATGGAGGTGGCGTTTAGTTAAATAACAGCCGATTAAACTAGGGTCTGTTGACCTTTACGGATTAAGATTCGTTCAAACTAGGGGCTATTTAATCGCGGCGCGAGGTT